>JAJBVF010000284.1 GCA_020859965.1 Clostridiales bacterium | reverse complement strand
GGCTGCCTGCGCGCAGGCCACGGTCGGGCTCTCGATATTATCTGCCGGACAGACACTGATGGCAAAGGAATCGCGGTACACTTCCGCGTGGCGGATGGCATCGGCTCTCGCTTTGTAGTCTGCCATGCTGTTGCGCATGAGATTCCTGACACGGGAGGTCTCAGCGCCGCAGCGCCGCAGGTATGCCGCCGCCTCAAAGGTACGGACGCCCGTCTTAGTCACAAAGTTGTTGGTGTCCAAAAGGATCCCGGCGTAGAGCACATCCGCCTCGGTGTGGGACAGATGAATGTCCTCATCAAAATACTGCAGCACCTCGGCGATCATCTCGCAGGCCGAAGATGCATAGGGCTCAATGTAGGAGAGGTCCGCGTTTCGTATGACCTCATCTCCCGGGCGGTGATGGTCAAACACGACAAGGGGGCGGACTTTTCCGATCAGTTCCGGACAGGCCGTGTAGTTCGCCCGGTTCGTATCTGCCACGATCAGGGCGCTCGACATGTCCGCCATTTCCAGTGCCTTGTCGCTGGAAATGAACAGATCATCCGGATATCCGTTCTGCGGAGAGAAACACTCCACAAACGGTCGAAGGGACGTCGTCACGGTGTCTAAAACGATCTGCGCATTCTTGCCGAGCTGACGCGCGGCACAGTAGATCCCGATCGCGGCTCCGAGACTGTCCACATCGGCGATGTGGTGTCCCATGACAAAGAACTTATCCCGGCTGATCATGATCTCACGGAGCGCCGTCGCCTTCACACGCGCCTTCACGCGGGTCGTGCGGTCCTTCTGACGGGCACCGCCGCCGTAATAGTACGTCTTATCTCCGCTCTTTAAGACGGCTTGGTTGCCGCCGCGCCCGAGGGCTAAGTCGATGGCCATCCGGGCAGAGCTGTAGTTTTTCATATATTCGGTGCTGACGTCGCCGATCCCGATGCTTAAGGTGACCGTCATCTCTCCGCCGTAGGCCTTTAAGCTCTGTACGTCCTCCAGCAGACTAAAGCCGGTCTCCGTCATCTCATCTAAGTATTTATGGGGGAAGACGACAAAATACTTGTCCTCCTCCGTCTTTTTTACGATGCCGCCCCGGGTGGCAAAATACGGGTTCACCGTCTGATCCACTAGGGCTAAAAGCTGGGACTGATCGACCTCCTCCAAGGTCTCCATGACTTCATCGTAGTTATCGATATATACGAGAGCAGGCACCATCTGCATGTCCTGCTGTTCTTGCTCATACTGCTCTTTAAGCGTCTCATCGAAGAGATAGATGAGGATAATGGTCTGATCGGGACTCTCCAGCTCGAGGTTGTCGTCCGCCATTTCCGGAAAAGCTACTTTTCGTACGGAGGCCCGGTATACTTTTTCATCCTTCGTGACCTGTAAGTTACGCTGCTCCGACGAGGCGATCCTGTCCTTTGTGATCGCAGGGAAAATACTCGCGATGGATGCGTTGCTGTGCTTGTCCTTCCCGGTCAGTTCGCAGAACTTCTGATTCATCCACAGAAACCGCGCGCTCTGGTCCAAGATCGCAAACGGGATCTCAAACTCGTTTAAGATCTTCCGCTGCACGGTACCGTAGCGCATGGCGAAGTCTACCATCTCATTTGTCACGTAACGGCTGCTCCTCCGGTAGACGAGCAGAACGATGACAAAGTAGACGGCGACAAAGATCACGCATAATAAACCGGCCATCCGGTTTAAAAAACAAACCCAGACAGCCAGCGCTGCAAATAAGATCGTAAGCCATACCGGCAGTGTGATATAAGCTTTCAATCGGCCTCTCGGCTTCATCTCCTGATCCATAAATCACCCCGGAACCATTCTTAGGCCAAACTTCCCCCGATTTTTTCCCAAAATATCTGGGACTTAATCGAAAGTATAGCACATTTTACGTCATATGGGAAGAAGTTTCTAAATATAGTTAGCTTACACTAATTATCGCCGGAACCCGCCGATTCGTCCAGGTAAAACAAGTCGTTTTGCCGATCGGTCTTGTCCAGCAGAGAGTTGTACTCTATACAGCTGTACTCGTACAAAAGATCATCGTACGGCGTGCTTCCGGATGAGGGATAATACACACCTTCCGAGTCGACATATCCCACGGTGGAGATGACCGGAAGCGTCTGGTAAAGTGCCGCCAGATATTTTTCGTACTGGGTCATGGGGAGCCCCGCCGCCTGCTCTATGAGTACGGACAGATAGTTGGAGCTGATATGATCCACTTGGGCATCCTCTATATCATAGTTGGCCCAGATAAAGAAGGGTGTCTGATAGCGGACCTGCTCCTGCTCCGCATTCAGATCATCCATTGAACTGCCATAGATCTCCTCGTAAAAAGCGGTCTCTAAGGCCGGCAGGTGATCGCCGAACATGCAGATGATCGTGGGCTCCGTACTGTTTTCATAGTACCGGACCAACTGCTCAACCGCATCGTCCGTCGCCTTGATCAGAGACAGGTACCGTTCTGTCTTGTCGTAGTCGCCCTCCATATTCGTGATCTCGATACATTCGTCAAAGCCTGTATAGGAATAGTTGTAGCTGCCGTGATTCTGCATCGTCACATTAAAAAGGAAGAGCGGATCATCGGTCTCACGGTCTATCTGCTCGATCAGGTCAAAATCGTATGAGTCGCTGATAAACCTCCGCAGCAGCATGCCGGCCCCGTAAGGGTAGTAGCGCTCGATCAGGTTGCGTCGATATTCGTTGGCATTTTGCGTACTTTCATACTCCTCCAGGATGTCCGCGTCGACGATATCCTCCAGAGTGACAAACTCCGAAAACCCCATCAGGGGATAGACTTTATCCCTATTCCACCCGTTGGCGTAGTAGGGATGAAGCGCGACGCTGGTATAGTCTAAGCTGTTCACCGTGGAGACCATGGAAGGCAGCTCCTGCTTCAAGTAGAGCTGATAGATATTGCTGCCCAGCGGCAGGGAGGTGATGGTGTCGCCGGTTAGGGCCTCAAACTCGCTGTTGCTCGTACCGGTTGCGAACACAGGCACGGTCACATATCCCCGAATGGTGTTCTCCGTTAAGCAGTCTATGAATGGAATAAAGGATTCTGTTGTCTCCAGAT
>JAJBVF010000049.1 GCA_020859965.1 Clostridiales bacterium | reverse complement strand
TTGCTGATGCCGGATGTAAGGAGAGTATATGATTAAAAATGTAGTATTTATGGGGACACCGGATTTTGCGGTGGGCACCCTGCAGGCACTGATCTGTTCGGAGAAATATCAGGTGCAGGCGGTCTTTTCACAGCCGGATAAGCCGAAAGGACGCAGCAGGACGCTTCAGATGACTCCGGTGAAGACGGTGGCTGTGGAGGCCGGGATTCCGGTATATCAGCCGGTGAAAATAAGAGAGCCGAAGTGGCTGGAGGTCTTAGAAGAACTGCGGCCCGATGTGATCGTGGTAGTGGCATTTGGTCAGATTATTCCGCGGACAATCCTGGATCTTCCGGAGTATGGCTGCATCAATGTCCACGCTTCCCTGCTTCCGAAGTACCGTGGGGCGGCGCCGATTCAGTGGGCGGTGATCAATGGTGAGCGGGAGTCCGGTGTGACGACCATGCGCATGGATGCGGGGCTGGATACCGGAGATATGATTTTGAAGGCGACAGTTCCCCTGGCGAAGGATGAGACGGGCGGAAGTCTGTTTGATAAGCTCAGTGAAGTCGGTGCAAAGCTGCTTCTGGAGACGCTGGATGCGCTTGAAAATGGAACAGCAGAATTTGAAAAACAGCCGGAAGAGAGTCCGACTGCGTATGCCGCCATGCTGAAAAAAGAGGATGGCTGCATAGACTGGACAAAAGATGCGCATGAAATAGAATGCCTGATTCGCGGCCTGGATCCCTGGCCAAGCGCATGGACGCATTTTGGCGGGAAGCTTCTGAAAATCTGGAAGGCAGAAGTGGCGGAGTCTGCGAAACGGATCGAAGCAGCACCAGGCACCATCTGCCGGGTGACGAAGAATTCATTGTATGTGAATACCGGTGATGGAGTTCTTTCTGTTCTGGAACTGCAGCCAGAAGGGAAAAAGCGGATGCCAGTGGATGCATTTCTGCGCGGTTATCCGGTAAATGAGGGAGAGAGCTTTACGGCAACCTGAATCTATGGTAAAGTGGATAATATCTGTCGATTACTGTGATCATAGTTATAGTAAACGACAGATGTCGTTTGTAGTATAAAATCAGTGAGAAGGGAGCGATTCTATGCTGTATGGCTACTATATGTTTGACTGGACGTATCTGCTGGTGATTCTGGGTCTGGTCCTTTCACTGGCAGCTTCGGCACATGTGAAAAGCACTTTCAGGAGATATGATCAGGTGCGCAGCATGCGCGGCCTGACCGGAGCAATGGCCGCACAGAAGGTACTGCAGAGCGCAGGAATTTATGATGTGACGATTGAGCGGATATCCGGAGAGCTGACCGATCATTACGATCCGCGTACAAAGACGCTCCGGCTTTCCAACAGTACCTACGCATCCAATTCTGTGGCGGCGGTTTGCGTGGCTGCGCATGAATGCGGGCACGCGGTACAGGATCAGGTGCGTTATGCGCCTCTGTCTTTCCGCAGCGCTCTGGTGCCAATGGCAAATTTTGGTTCCCAGCTTGCCTGGCCGCTCTTTGTGTTTGGATTGATTTTTTCTTTTCAGCCGCTGATCACAGCGGGTATTGTACTGTTTACGCTGGCTGTGCTTTTTCAGCTGGTGACGCTTCCGGTTGAGTTCAACGCTTCCTCCCGCGCACTGCGGATACTGGAGGATACGCATATTCTGGGCGATCAGGAGCTTCACGCGGGGAAACGGGTTCTGAGTGCGGCGGCGATGACATACGTAGCAAGTCTTGCGGCCTCCATACTGCAGCTGCTGCGTCTGATTCTTCTCTCAGGAGGCAAAAGACGCAGATGACAAAACCGGTAAACATAAGAGAGATTGCCCTTGGGATCATGATGGAGATTACCGAGGAAGAAGCCTATAGCCATGTAGTGCTGCGGGAGACACTGGAAAAGTACCAGTATCTGGAAAAACGTGACCGCGCGTTTATTACGCGGGTCGTTGAGGGAACGTTGGAGCATATGATCCAGATGGATTACATTATTGAGCAGTTTTCCAATGTTCCTGTATACAATATGAAACCGCTGATCCGCAACCTGCTCCGTCTGTCTGTGTATCAGCTCAAATACATGGACAGTGTGCCGGATTCCGCGGTCTGCAATGAAGCAGTGAAGCTGGCGCAGAAAAAGGGATTTTACAATTTAAAAGGCTTTGTAAATGGCGTTTTGCGAAATACTGCCCGCAGGCTTTCGCAAGTGCGTTATCCGGATCCCGGACAGGAGCCGCTTCATTATCTGTCCGTAAAATATTCATTTCCAATCTGGATGCTGAATAAATGGGTAGAGCAGTTTGGATATGAGACGACGGAAAAAATATGCCGGGATTCTCATATGAGCAAGGGCACTATTGTGCGGTGTAACCTCGCACTGGCTTCTGTGGAAGAGATTATGCAGGAACTTTCCACTCAGGGAATCACGGTGAAACGGCATCCCTGGCTCGACTATGCGCTGGAAATTTCGAATTATAACTATATAGGTGCGGTTTCCGCTTTTCGCAAAGGATGGATTCAGGTGCAGGATATCAGCTCTATGCTGGTAGCGGAGATCGCCGCACCCAACTGGGGCGATTATTGTATCGACGTTTGCGCTGCGCCTGGCGGCAAGAGTCTGCATATCGCGGATAAGCTGATGGGCAGCGGTTATGTGGAAGCACGGGATGTATCCGAGCGAAAAGTGCAGATGATGCAGGAAAATATCGAGCGCTCTGAGGCGATCAATATCCGCGCGATGCGGATGGATGCGACGGTTCTGGATGAGGAATCCAGAGGAAAAGCCGATATTGTGCTGGCAGATGTGCCTTGCTCGGGACTGGGCGTGATCCGGAAAAAGCAGGATATCAAATACAAGATGTCTGAAAAACAGCAGCAGGACATTATCCAGCTGCAGCGGCAGATTCTTTCTACTGTGCAGGAGTATGTCCGTCCGGGCGGTACGCTGATCTACAGTACCTGTACCGTTGGAGCGGATGAAAATCAATACAACATCAAATGGTTCCTGGAAAATTATCCATTTCGGCTGGAAAGTATCGACCCATATATCTGTGATGAACTGAAAAGCCGGACGCCGGCAGGGGGGTATATTCAGCTGATTC
>JAJBVF010000205.1 GCA_020859965.1 Clostridiales bacterium | reverse complement strand
GTTCCCGCTCCTGATATTTTGCATATTCTTTTCCGATATTAAGCTGTGAAGCCCCTGCGGAAATCTGCTTCCGGCGGACGCTGTTTTCGTTTGACGCGAGGATAGCATCCTTTACCGTCGCCTTCAGCAAAATACGTTCGCTCTGAATCCCGCATCCCATCCAGTAATCTTTCATCGCAGCATAGCCCTTATCCTTGCTGATCACGGCCATTTTCCCTTCAAATCCTGCTCCAAGCAACGCGCCAACCATAGAAACAATTAAAAATCCAGAGCATTCTTTCCCGTCCTCTTCAACCGGACAGCCTGAAACCGACAACGGGATTGCAATATAAAATCCATAGATCTTCTGGATATCTTTTCACAGGCTGCACTGTAAAAAATCGTAACCGCATCCGTATCGCATAGATATTCCAATCCATCCAGGCCTGCTTCGCGAACATTTTCATAATCAACCAGAAACTGCAGCTCGTCTCTTGCTCCCATAAGCCAAAATCCCCTCCTCATTATCCTCCGCCGATCTTTTTCTCAGTATACTACATATTCAAATGGTTTTCAATAGCTTTATAGAACGCATGTTCTGTTTTGTGTAATTTTACTATAGCATAATTTTATTTTATTAAAATGTCTTCAAATAATATATTTTCAATATATTAAATTGCATGAAATTATAAATACTTTGTAGAATAACAGGATTGAATCGCATACAAAGATGTGTTATAGTCTCAGAAAAGACATTGAATCAGCAGAAATGAAGGAGAATCATGTGGCGCAAACAGCTTCCTGTACCTGCGTACACAAGCAGAAATAAATTATGAAGAAAAAGCGTCGGCTTCCCATAGCCATTATTCTTGTTATTATATTTTTATATATTACGCTTCTGCTTCTCCTGATGAGAGCAGAGGCAAATGAACCTTTGTCCTCGATTGATACTTTTATCGACGCCTTATGGTATTCTGTGGCGACACTGACCACAGTAGGCTATGGCGATATCACTCCTGTCACACCTGTCGGAAGAGCGGTTGGCACTGTTTTTGTGCTACTCTCCACCGGTATTCTGGTTACTTTGATCAGTACACTGCTCTCTTTTCTGACCAGCGAAGGGTTCCCGCTGTTTCGTCTGTCTTTCCTGAAACGGAAAGACTGGTACTATTTTGCGGATGCAAGTCCGGAATCCATCACTCTCGCCGGACAGATTTTGCGAAGCGAACCGCATGCTGTGATCATTTACGGACTGCGCAAAAACCAGATCGCAGAAACACCGGATTATCCCTGCCTATTTATCAATGCCTCTCCGGAGCGCATTGCCCAGGTCAAGGGGAATATCGGAAACCAATGCTGCGTCTTTTTCATGAAAGAAAATGATATCGGCGTCAACACCAAAGCCGCCAACATTTCCCGGCTTCCGGTAAAAGTTTACGCCAGAACCGTCAGCGGAGAAGAAAAGCTCTCCGGAAACATTCATTTTTTCCATTCTTATGAATGCTGTGCCCGTGAATACTGGCGTCAAAAACCCCTGCTTCACAGAGAACACCGAATCGTCCTGCTCGGTTTTGGCCATTACGGGGAGGCTTTACTCAAATATGCAATTCTCACCAACGTCCTTTCGCCGGATCATCATGTGGCCTATCATATTTTCGGAACTCCCAGCCACTTTCTGGACATACATGAAAACCTGAAGTTTCTCTTTTCCGTTCAGGAAGAAGCCTCGGATCGGGATTCCATTCTTTTTCACACTTCTTCCTGGACTGCGAACCACGAACTGCTTGCATCCGCGGATCGGGTCATTATCTGCTGCGATGATGAGCAGGAAGGATGGGATATGTTCTGGCATCTGCGCCGATATTATCGAATCAGCGGCCGTATCGACCTGAGAAGCAGCCGTTTTATCCCGGATGTATCTCACTTCGGCGTTACCGAATCCATCTATACCCCGGAGCATGTCTTGCGCACCACTCTGAATCAGGTAGCGATCGCTATGAACGACCTTTACCGCAACCATCATCCGCAAAACGCTTTGAACTGGGATTCACTGAGCGACTATCTTCGCCAGTCCAAAATCTCCGCGTCCGAGCATTTGTTTGTAAAGGTCCGGATATTGCTGCAGGATGAGACACTGACGCTTCTGACACCGGAGACACTTTCTCTGGCCTATGCTGCCTATCAGAGAAACATCCAGGACAAAGCCTGCCTGGATCTCTACCGTCAGATTGAACACCTTCGGTGGCTGCGTTTCTACCTTTATCACAACTGGTCCCGCGGCCCGATTCACAGTCAGACGCTTCGTCAGGATCCACGCCTGTGCCCATACGAGGAGCTCACACCGCAGGCAAAAGCCTACGGAGACTATTCCTGGGAACTGCTGAGCGAGCTAGAGCTAAAAAGCGCGGAGCATTCAAATGCTTAATGCATCAGTAAAAAGACGGTGTCTTCCCTCAGCAGATGATATACTGATAAATATCCTCTCTCACCGGAGTATCCAGAATCCACTCGATCTCTACCGCCGTCTTCGTCGTATTCGGCATGCAGAATTCCTCCGCGTTTCCGGAAGCGCACATCCGTCCCAGATAATAAAACTCCTTTGATATCTTATCGTCTTTATTTTTCCGGACAAACAAATGTACATCAATGCCACGTTCCTTTGCGCGAAGAAAATTCTGTACATGCTCTGACTGCTTTGTCCGACCGGACTTTGAAATCGCAATCAACGTCCCCTCATTCAGAAAATGGTCTTCATATTTTGTCGTATCACTGATATCATCGGACTTGTCATAATTAATAAATACCGGAAACGTCCTTGTCTTTTTATCATATTTGTAGCCGCCGATATTCAACGGCACCTCATTGTTTTCCCAGTTCAGTAATCTGCAGACGTCCTCATAGGTATATTTTTGATACAAAACAAAATCTGTATTCTGATAGCGCTGACTATAATTTGCCTGGTATCTGGAAATGCCAAACTCGATCAGTTCATCAACAATCTCATAGAAATCCGGATTTTTCAACATTTCCCCAAATGATGTTGAAATCCCGTATTCATCGCCTTCCCGTTCAATAAAAATACAGTTTTCATATGTCTTTTTCC
>JAJBVF010000311.1 GCA_020859965.1 Clostridiales bacterium | reverse complement strand
CTTTAAAACGACGAACGTCATTATCAGAAAAGACAAAGGAGGTTTATTATGAGCAAGTATGCAGGAACACAGACAGAAAAAAATCTTGAGGCGGCTTTTTCCGGAGAATCACAGGCGAGAAACAAATATACCTATTTCGCTTCCGTGGCAAAAAAGGAAGGCTATGAGCAGATCGCGGCTCTTTTCCTGAAGACGGCAGACAATGAAAAAGAGCATGCGAAGATGTGGTTCAAAGAGATGGAAGGCATCGGAGATACTGCGGCGAATCTGCTGGCAGCAGCAGAGGGCGAAAACTATGAGTGGACCGATATGTATGACGGATTTGCAAAGACGGCGGAAGAAGAGGGATTCACGGAGCTGGCTGCAAAATTCCGCCTGGTAGCGGCGATTGAGAAGCATCATGAGGAGCGCTACCGTGCCCTTCTGAAAAATGTCGAGATGGCGGAAGTATTCGCCAAAAGCGAAGTGAAGGTCTGGGAGTGCCGCAATTGCGGACATATCGTGGTAGGAACCACGGCACCGGAAGTATGTCCGACCTGCAATCACCCGCAGAGCTATTTTGAGGTACGTGCGGAAAACTATTAAATTGTAACTGACGTATATTGACGCGGCAAAAACTTTTACGGGAGGCCTGACAGATATGCCAATGTATATCGCAATGCTGCTTATCGGAATGATCTATCTGGTGCTGTTGATCATTGTGCGAACCAGACCGGAGAACTCTTCTCATGAAGACTCGCCGACGCAGGCTCACAGCAAGGATAAAAAGGGCAGGTCACTTAATACTGTACCGCAGGCGAGCTGGCAGGCGACAGTGATCAAAGCGTTCACCAGTTTCTTCTTTCTGATGACCATGGGGGCGGCGGCGCTGGCGGACGGTCGGCACTATGAATTTGCGGTTTTCATCGGTGGCGGTCTGCTGCTCGGACTTCTGGGCGATATCTGGCTGGAACTGAAGTATCTGTATCCGCTGGATTCTGAGAACTGGACGATGATGGGTTTCCTGGTATTCCTTGTGGGACATTTCTTCTACCTCGCGGCGGTGAATTCCATCGCAGGAATCCGGCCAGCGGCGCTGGCGGCAGGCATAGCAGGCGTGGCTGTCGCTGCAGCCTTTATCCTGATGGGAGAAAAACCAATGCACCTTCAGTATGGACGGTTCAAAACGATATCTGTTATCTATGGTTCCGTTCTCTTTTTTATGGCGGTATATACTCTGACCTGCGCGTTTCTTCTGCGTAATCTCGGATTGTTGGTCATGGGAATTGGCGGAGCACTTTTCCTGCTCTCTGATCTGGTATTATCCTGTATTTATTTTGGAGAAGGGAACGAACGGCCTGGGTTTCTCGCAGTGAATTATATTCTTTATTATGTGGGACAGTACCTGATCGCGTCGTCTGTGCTTTGGATTGGGAAGCTGTTCTGAGATATTCGAAAGGGAGGGCTTATGTTATGAAATTAAAAACGAGGAGATTCAAAAACCAGGTCGCCCGTCTCTTCCTGGCGGGAGTTTTGTTTATTGCTTTCTCCGTGTCTGGCATATGTGATTTGGGGAACGGGACCTTGACTGCATATGCCCTGGAGTACCTGGGGACTGTCACGCTCTCCCAGTGTCAGATCGGCGTTGGGGAGACAGCGCAGTTTACTGCGGAAAGTGACTATGAGGTTACTTATTCGTCGGATGATGAGAGTATAGCTACCATAGATTCTACAGGTCTGATCACCGGTATTTCGGCAGGATCGACCAAAGTTCGTGCTACTGTTACGGTAGGTACGCGTACACAATCCTTTGGCCGGACAATTACGGTGGTATCTGACGAGGATACTTCCACAGACACTTCCGGGACGACCAGTTATATGGTCGCGAATCCCAGTTATGTTTTTTCAACGGTAGACGGTCAGACGATCTCTACAAATGCCGGAGGATATGATGTAACCGTTCTTTTATTCGGGAATGTTTATTGTATTAATACGCAAAATACGGTAAAGGCCATCGCAAACAGCCATTGGGGAAATGAGAGCAATGTACGCGTAGTGTTTGCAGATTTTCTGGAGCATCCAAAGAGCCTTGTGGAATCCTTTATGAATACATATGGAAGCACTTCCATGATTGGCAGCTATAGTGTTGAAGAAGAGAATCCGATCCGTACAGCGCTCTATGAGTATTTAGATATCGCATCTCTGAATGGATTTTCCTATCCGCTCATCGTTTTGATTGACGGGAACAATCAGGTGCGCTCGATTACAGGGGATGGCTATCACAGTGCAGATGAGATTTATGAGACCATATCTACCTTCGCAAATGTCGCAAACAGCCCGTCGACGCCAATACTTACAGACGCATCGATTGCCGGCAGCAGTAAGGTTGAACTGTCAGCCTGCAGCGTTTCTCTTTCTAAGAGTTCCTATGTTTACAACGGAAAAGCGAGAAAGCCATCCGTAACGGTGAAATATGATGGCACTAAGCTTACCAGAGGAACGGATTATACGGTTTCTTATTCGAATAATAAGAGTGCGGGAACCGCTACGGTAACCGTAACAGGCAAAGGAAATTACAGCGGTACTGTTGAAAAGACATTTAAGATTATTCCGAAAGGGACGTCGATAAGCAATCTGACAGCAAAGTCCAAAGGTTTTACGGTGACATGGAAGCTGCAGAAAAAACAGACAACCGGATATCAGATTCAATACTCTACGAAAAAATCGTTTTCCAATAAAACGACAAAGACGTTTAAGAAGACAATAAAGAATAAAACAATTACCGGATTAAAAAAGAAAACTACGTATTACGTGAGGATACGGACTTACAAAACGGTTTCAGGGAAGAAATATTATTCTTCATGGAGCAGCGTTAAGAAGATTAAAACAGAATAAAGGAAATAATGAATCGAGCAGGGCGGTCAAGCCCTGCTCGATTTTGAGTCCGGAGCCGGAGGATAATTTCCGGAATTCGTCTGATTTAATGGCTGCTTATGTTTATGATCAGATCATCCAGTTCGCGCATTACCTGCGTCTGATCCTGAAAAACAATTCCATGCAATCCGAAAGCGCGGGCGGCGGCGATGTTTTCAGGGACATCGTCAATG
>JAJBVF010000327.1 GCA_020859965.1 Clostridiales bacterium | reverse complement strand
ATATTATTGTTCATAACGTACCTCCCTGCTGATTCTTTTGTATTTCTCATAAACCGGATAAACAGAAACTTAATACTGCTGTTTATTCGGAATACCATACGAAAACTCCTGAAATGACAGATTTGCTCATTTTCAAGACGCGTCCCCACTCTCTACACCTGTAACAATGACGGTTCCTAAACCATCATCAAGTGTACTTGCATAAACAGTAAAAGCGGCTGAGTCTTTGTACACATAAAGCCAGTCTGTAAGGTACTCAGAGCAGCCTTTTCCCAGATCTTCTGTCTTCTTCAGCGTTACTCCGTATTTTTTAAGGAGCGTATTCAAAGCTGTGATATCTTTTCCATAAGCGGAAGCTTTTCGAAGCGCGCTTGTCTTAGAAGAATCAAGCTTACCACTGGCCTTGAAATAATAAAACTTATAGCTCAGCACCTGCACGCCGGTCAGCATGCGGGAATTACTGCCAAAACCATACTTAGCTCCGTTGATTGTCTTCACAGTATCCGTATAAGCTCTGCCGTTGGAGCCAAAATAATAACGATACGTCTTCCCGGACGATGTCGTAACCTTTTTCCACTTATTTGTATACGCCTTCCCGTTCTTTCCAAAATAGTAACGGTATTTCACGCCATTTACAGTGACTGTCTTTAATTTATTTACAACAGCCGCACCCTTTGAGTTAAAATAATAGATGGATTTTGTACCGTCTGATTCAGTAACCGTCATCAGGGTGTCTTTTACTTTTTTGCCATCCTCGTAATAATAATACTTTCCGTTTTCTGCCTTTACCAGCCCGTCCTGGGTACTGGCGGATGCATGATATACTGTGCCTGGTACAAAACTCATCCCCAGGACGAATACACACAGAAGCATCAGAAAAGACAGAGTGATTTCCTTAATCTTCATAATCACGAACCTCCATGAAACTGTTGATTGATACAAAATTATAACATTTCTGTAAATTATATGCAAGAATTTATGCCATAAATATAGAAATATTTTCATTCGTCTGTTAGAATAAGCCGGTAAAATTAAATGGAGGTGGCAAAAATGCGTACAGTCGGGATTGTTGCAGAATATAATCCATTTCACACAGGGCATGAATATCACATCAGGAAAGCGAAAGCGCTTACCGGGGCAGCCTATGCTGTGGTAGTCATGTCACCCGATTTTGTGCAGAGAGGTGAGCCTGCCATTTTTGATAAATATACACGAGCAGGAATGGCTCTGAATTGCGGTGCGGATCTGGTAATTGAATTGCCCGTCTGCTATGCCACCGGCAGCGCGGAACATTTCGCGGAAGGCGGGGTACGCATGCTGGATAGCCTCGGTGTGGTCGATGCACTCTGCTTCGGTGTGGAATCGGGAAATGCAGCCCTGTTCCAGAATGCCGCCGAAGTTTTGCTGGAAGAGCCGGATACTTACAGGATGGCACTGCGCGATGGACTGAAAAAAGGGCTCACGTTTCCACAGGCTCGCGCTTCTGCACTGCCCGCCATACCGGAAATCGGTTCCGAATGTGCCCGTCTGCTCTCCACTCCGAATAATACTCTGGGTGTCGAATACTGTAAGGCATTGTTAAAATGCGATTCAAAGATCATGCCTGTTCCGATTGACAGGATTGGAAGCGGATATTCCAGTCAGTCGCTCGACGGTACGTTTTGTTCTGCGACAGCACTCCGCAGAGCTATCCATACAGCATATAACGAAAGCCGGATATCCATACAGTCACAGATAACCCGCTCACTGATTTGCGAGAAGAAAAAGGAAAGCCCGGAAACCGTCAGGGAAAAGATTGAAAATGAGCTTATAAAGCCAGAGGAATCCTTATGCGGAAAGCTGAGCTGGTATATTCCGAAAAAATGCGAAGATTTGTTCTGGTATGCCTGCAAGACACCTGTTTTTCCGGACGATCTTCTCCCTCTTCTCTACCAGAAACTGATCTGCTGTGAAGATTTTGAAAACATTCTGGATCTCACTCCGGATCTGACCGACCGGATCCGTGCGCGGCGGTTTGACTGCATTGGGAAAAGCTTTGATGAAATCGTCACTCTCCTTAAAACAAAGCAGATGACGGAAAGCCGTATACGGCGGGTACTTCTCCATCTGATTCTTGGAATTCAGGGAGAGACTGCGGAGACCGCCCGTTCGCAGGGGACTGTTTTCTATGCCCATTTATTGGGTTTTCGCACGGATGCGGCCCCTTTATTGCATGAGATCAAAAAAAGAAGCATACTGCCTCTGATTTCAAAGACAACGCATGCTTCTGACTTACTGTCCGGAAATGAATTGCAGATGTGGGAGCAGGATATCGCAGTATCTCATCTCTACCGCAGTCTGCTCGCACACCAATATAAAATACCTTTCCGGTCCGAATACGAGATCAGTCCGATCCGGATCTGAAATCCGTTTTTATGCGCACAGGCGCGATTGGAAAATAGCAGCTTGTGTTGCTCACTAATTTTTGAAGCTGTGAATCGGTGCCGGGATCCGTCCTTTTCGCGCGATGAAGGGCTCGCAGGAAAAGGAATTGACCGGCATGATCGGAGCATAGCCAAGAAGACCGCCGAATTCGACCATCTCGCCCACCTCTTTCCCGATCACCGGTATCAGACGCACCGCCGTGGTCTTCTGATTTACCATACCGATTGCCATCTCATCCGCAATGATGCCGGAAATCGTAGAAGCGCTCGTGCTTCCCGGAATCGCGATCATGTCCAGTCCGACCGAGCAGACACAGGTCATCGCCTCCAGCTTTTCAAGAGTAAGAGCTCCGGCCTGCACCGCATCGATCATCCCCTGGTCTTCACTTACCGGAATGAAAGCGCCGCTAAGGCCTCCGACATAAGAGGATGCCATGACTCCGCCTTTTTTCACCTGATCGTTTAAAAGAGCAAGAGCCGCTGTTGTACCGGGAGCACCCGCATGCTCCAGTCCGATCTCACAGAGGATATCCGCCACGCTGTCGCCGATCGCGGGAGTGGGAGCCAGAGACAGATCAATAATACCGAACGGAATTCCCAGTCGTCTGGAAGCCTCCTGCGCCACCAGCTGACCGACACGGGTCACTTTAAATGCGGTCTTTTTG
>JAJBVF010000142.1 GCA_020859965.1 Clostridiales bacterium | reverse complement strand
ACCTTCATCTTTTTATTCAGATACAAAGCGTAAGCCGCGATCAGCGGGATAAAAAGATACGTCACAAGGCACAGCGTCAGATTGATCTGGGAAAGGATCACAAAAGAGCCGACCAGCTTGATCAGAGAGATCACAATATCCTCCGGTCCGTGATGCAGCAATTCAGCGATGTCAAACAGATCCGATGTGATTCTTGAGAGAAGCTGTCCGGTCTGCTGATTGTCGTAAAAGGTAAAGGAAAGCTTCTGGTAATGCCCGAAAATCTCCGCGCGCAGGTCGTGCTCGATCTTTGCACCCATAATGTGACCATAGTAAGCGATATAAAAATTGCAGAAGCATTCCACCGCCACCATCACAAGCATCACAATCCCCAGCTTCGTGATGATCGGAAGCGCCTCATTCGACGGCAGCTGGATCACATGATAGGTAATGTAACGGACGATCAGCGGAATCGCCAGTGTCACGGCTGCTCCAAGCACCGCAAAAAACATATCCGAAAAAAACAGTCCCCGATAGGGCTTATAATAGCCAAGAAGCCGTTTCCATTTGTGTTCCATAAAGTTCCTCCATATGTGGATTTCCTGTTCCATCTATGCTAACATTAACCTCAGCATGACCCGTTCGCTGGACACCTTCACTCACTTACAAGCCCCTGCGCTTTCATCACTTCAATGATCGCGTCCACATGCTTTTCACACAATTCATCAGTCTTTGCCTCTGCCATTACCCGGATCACAGGCTCCGTACCGCTCTCCCGCACAAGGATCCGCCCATCTTCTCCAAGCTCCTCTTCTGCCGCCGCGACGGCCTCTGAAACTGCGGAATTTGCTTTTACGGCTGCCTTATCCGAGACACGTACATTTTTGAGCAGCTGCGGATAAATCTCCACTTCTGAAGCAAGTGTCGCAAGGCTCACCTTTTTCTTCATCATCACTTCCATGATCATGATTGAAGTCAGGATGCCATCCCCGGTCGTCGCATATTTGGAAAAAATAATATGTCCGGACTGTTCTCCTCCGATGCAATGCCCGTTCTCGCACATATTCGCATAGACATATTTATCACCAACCGCTGTCTTTTCATAGGCAATGCCCTCACGGTCAAGCGCTTTGTACAATCCCAGATTGGACATCACGGTAGTCACGATCGTATTATTGGTCAGCTGACCATTTTCTTTCAGATATTTTCCGCAGACATAAAGGATCAGGTCGCCGTCAATAATCCTGCCATTTCCATCGACAGCGATGCAACGATCCGCGTCACCGTCATAGGCAAAACCAACATCCAGTCCTTTTTCCAGGACAAACTTCTGCAGCGTTTCAATATGTGTGGAGCCACAGTCACGGTTGATGTTTGTCCCGTCCGGCTCATTGTGGATCACATACGTCTTCGCTCCGAGGGCGTCAAAGACACTCTTGGCAATAGAAGAAGAGCTGCCGTTTGAGCAGTCCAGGCCGACCTTTGTATTCTTATAAGAGCGGGTTGCCAAAGAAATCAGATGACCGATATAACGATTGCGTCCTGCCTGATAATCTACCGTGCGTCCGATCTGTTCCCCGGTGGCAAGCGGAAGTTCACCGATCGCTCCGTCAATATAAGCCTCAATCTTATCCTCTACCTCAGCCTCGATTTTTTTACCGGTACCACTGATAATCTTCAGGCCGTTGTCGTAGTACGGATTGTGGCTCGCAGATATCATGATTCCACAGTCAAAATCTTCCGTACGCACCACATATGAAACACTCGGTGTCGTCGTCACATGAAGCAGATACGCATCCGCCCCAGACGCGGTAAGGCCGGCCGCAAGTGCATACTCAAACATATAACTCGAACGGCGGGTATCTTTACCAATCACGATTCTGGCTTTACGAAGGGGAAAATCTTCCGGATCCGCAGCAGCTTCCTGTCCAGGCTGCGCTCCCACATTCTGCGCAGAATCCGTCTGTCCATAATACCCATAATACCATCCGAGATAACGTCCCACTTTAAATGCGTGCTCTACCGTAAGCTTTACATTTGCTTCCCCGCGAAATCCATCCGTTCCAAAATATTTTCCCATAATAAAGCCTCTTTTCCGTAATAATACCATCCATACTCAAAATTATAAGAATAAAACTGCTCTTCGTTCCACTGAGTCCTATTTTTCCGCGAACTCCCTCTGGCGTACGATCTCAAATGCCAGAATTCCAGCAGCGACTGAAGCGTTCAGAGAATCAATATCCCCTTTCATCGGAATTGACACCGCAAAATCACATTTTTCCTTTATCAGGCGGCTGACGCCATTCCCCTCACTACCGATCACCAGTCCGATCGGTCCGTTCAGATTCGTCCGGTACATCGGCTCCGCGTCCATATCCGCGCAGGCAAACCAGATACCCTCTTTTTTCAGTTCTTCGATCGTAGTCCCAAGATTGGTCACCCGTGCGACCGGCGTATAATTCAATGCACCCGCAGATGTCCGCGCCACAACCGCTGTCAGCCCGACTGCCCGACGTTTCGGGATGATCACTCCATGCGCCCCTGCCTGATTCGCTGTGCGGATGATCGCCCCAAGATTGTGCGGATCTTCAATGCCATCGAGCAGAATCAGAAATGGTGCCTCACCCTTTGCCCGGGCTGCTTCCAGTATATCCGATACTTCCGCATAATCATAGGATGCCGCGCAGGCAATCACCCCCTGATGGCGCCCGGTCTCCGACATGTGATCCAGGCGCTCTTTCGGCACAAAATCAATGATTGTATCCGCTTTCCGGGCTTCTCTCTTGATTGTCTGAATCGGTCCGTCCTGACAGCCGTCCTGAATCAGAAGACGATCGATCGTTTTTCCTGAACGAAATGCCTCAAGAACCGCATTGCGCCCCTCGATGATGCCGGAATCCTGCATTTCATCCGCTTCACCTGCCTTTGAGGTATCCATTGTATCGGCTTCGCTTCGACGGATTCTTTTTCTGTCTGTATCACGCCGGACTGCGCTGTATTTATCAGAAATCCTTCTGTCTTTTCTCTGACTGTCTTTTTGTTCTCTGTTTTTGATTTCTCTGTTTTTATTATCTCTTCCGGTATTCTTAAATTCTCTGTTTTGCATATTTC
>JAJBVF010000038.1 GCA_020859965.1 Clostridiales bacterium | reverse complement strand
ATTACATTCTTTACAAAGACATCGACGGGAAGTACCTGACGATCAATGATCTGGTAAAAGAAACTGAAGAAGCGGATGAGGTTGTAGAAGATACCGCCGCAGATACAGACGAAACCAATGCTTCTGAATCCGTCGAAGAGAATACCGACACAGCCGATGAAGTCGTAGAA
Organism: Clostridiales bacterium; assembly: GCA_020859965.1. Taxonomy (GTDB): domain Bacteria; phylum Bacillota; class Clostridia; order Lachnospirales; family Lachnospiraceae; genus Choladousia. The sequence continues at coordinate 2,922 of JAJBVF010000038.1, read as the reverse complement.
CCGGACAGCGAAAATGCTGCTGATGAGGTCGTTGACACAGAGGATGAAGAGGAGAAAGAGCCTGAAAAGACCACTGTTTACTACGTAACAGATGAAGTACAGCAGAGCCAGTATATCAACCTGTTCCGCGAATCCGGTATGAATGCGGTTATTCTGAAGCACAACATTGATACGCCGTTTATCTCCCATATGGAGCAGATCAATGATAAGGTGAAATTCCAGCGTATTGACGCGGATGTCACAGATACTGCGAAGGAAGAGACCGGCGAGGATGAATTAAAGGAGACTACGGACACCCTGACAGAAGTATTCCGCAAAGCCCTTGGCAAAGAAAAGCTGGATGTTAAAGTAGAAAAACTGAAGAATGAAAACATTTCTTCCATGATCACCCTTTCTGAGGACAGCCGCCGCATGCAGGAAATGATGAAAATGTACAGCATGTACGGCATGGATTCCTCCATGTTCGGTGAAGATGTGACGCTGGTATTGAACGCGAACAATAAGCTCGTACAGTATATCCTTGCCAATAAGGATTCTGATAAAGTTCCGATGTTCTGCGAACAGCTCTATGATCTGGCCATGATCGCGCACAAGCCGCTGCAGCCAGAAGAAATGACAAAATTTATCGCAAGAAGCAATGAGATTCTGATGTTGCTGGCACAGTAATCTCCCTTTCATCTGACCGGAGGAGGCGATCATTCGCCTCCTCATTCTTGACAAACACTGCAAAAACAGGTATTCTTTTCCATGGCTATCTATCAGCGAATTGCAAATATATTGGCAAACAGAAGAATTTTTCTGTTGCTCACTATAAATAATACAGCAGGATGGGAGGAATACGCATGACATCTGAGAATAGGACTCTTCAGAAACAATTCTCCGGAATCTCCGGCAGCACACTAAAGTTAATTGCTGTTATTACCATGCTCATTGATCATACCGGCGCGACTGTGATCCGCTCGATCTCCCGCCTTCCGGCTGTTACTGCCGACCCGACACTGCGAAACACCTGGCAGGCAATCTACTCCATCTCACGAGACATCGGCCGTCTGGCTTTTCCGATCTTCTGCTTTCTTCTGGTGGAAGGATTTTTACATACACGAAGTCCCCGCAAATACGCCGACAGGCTTTTTCTGTTTGCACTGATCTCTGAGATCCCGTTTGATATTGCCCTGAAAGGCAGCTGGTTTTATCCGGACAAGCAGAATGTCTATTTTACGCTGCTGATCGGTCTGCTCGTTCTGATTGGTATCCGGGCGATCACGAATTACGGGACGCGCAATCTCCTGCTCTCTGTCATCCCAATCGCCGCCGGTATGCTTCTTGCGTGGTGGATTGATACCGATTATAATTACAAAGGTGTGTTTCTGATCGCGGTTCTGTATCTGATGCGTGATTCCAGGCTGTATCAGTGTATCGGCGGAGCTGCTGCCATCTCATGGGAGCTTCCTGCCCCGCTCGCATTTCTTCCGATCTACTTTTACAACGGAAAACGCGGAATGCCGCTTAAGTACTTTTTTTACTGGTTCTACCCGGTACACCTGATGCTGCTGTATGTTATCAATACCTGGGGAGTTCCGCTGATGGAACACATGATATCTGTATAGAGGCTTTATGATGCAGGCTATACATAACCTGGCCAGTCGGCAACCTTTATCATGAAAAACAGAAACGAGGGGTTATTATGAATAAGAAAGAAGTCGCTGAATTAAAACGCCTGTTCCACCCAGACCGTACTCCGATCACCAGGATCTGCGGCTGCTATGTGGACGCAGAGAAAAACAAAAGAGCTAAGCTGAAAGAGGCATTTCTCTCTCTTCCGGAAGAAGAAATGTTCAAATATTTTGATATCTTCAAGAAAACTCTTTCCGGTACGCTTGGCCGCAATCTGCTGGATATGGAGTTCCCGCTCACCCAGGAAGCGGCAGGCGGCGCGCAGGAATACCTGATGAAGCTCAAAAGCAGCCAGTTGAAGGAGGATGATCTTCTTGATGAGTTTTATGACAAAGTCATTGAGACCTTTTTATATCCGGAAAATTATTATATCATTCTGATCCACTGCGCTTATGACATTCCGAAAAAAGCCACAGATGGACTGGAAATGTTTGACGCTTCTGATGACGTATATGAGTATCTGCTCTGTTCCATCTGTCCGGTGCATTTGAGTAAGCCGGGACTTTGCTATCACGAGGAAACGGATACGATCAGTGAGCGCACACGCGACTGGTTTGTGGAACCGCCAATGACTGGCTTTCTGTTTCCAGCTTTTAATGACCGCAATACCGACATCCACAGCCTGCTCTATTATTCCAAAAATCCGGATGAACTGAATACGGACTTTGCGAGGCTTTTGCTCGGATGTGAGCTTCCCCTTTCTGCCGGATCGCAGAAGGACACCTTTAATACGCTGGTCGCGGAAACACTGAATGATTCCTGTACCTACGAAACAGTGAAAAGTATCCATTCCTCTTTAAATGAACTGCTGGAAGAACACAAGGATGATCCTGACCCGGTGCTGCTCGACAAAGGGGATGTGAAGCGCCTGCTTGCCCAGAGCGGAGCGGATGATGAGACGCTGGAACATTTTGATACGGATTTTGAACAGGCATCCGGCAGTACACAGGCAGAACTCTATGTATCGAATGTCGCAAACACAAGAAAATTTGAAATCAAAACACCGGATGTTGTCATCTCGGTAAAACCCGAACGGGCAGATCTCATTGAGACGCGTGTGATCGGCGGACGCTTATGCTTTGTCATCCCGGCAGATGATTCTGTGGAAGTCAATGGAATTCCGGTAAATACAGGCATCATTGACAAACAGGAAGATGAAAAAGAAAGCACCCTTTAATGGGTGTTTTCTTTTATTTGTGCGCCTGGCGGCGCACGTTTCTAACCGGTGCAAGTCCGGAATCCGCCCGG
>JAJBVF010000092.1 GCA_020859965.1 Clostridiales bacterium | reverse complement strand
CGTACTACCTCGGCGTTTTGGCTGAGAATGCGCTCAACCACATCGTCACCAGAGAGTGCCGAAGGCTCAATGCCATTATAGAGGTTGTGAGAAATCCAGCTCCAACCCTCGGCAAGCGAGAAGTCTATGTCGGCCTTGCGAATTGTGTAAGCAAACACAGCAGCCTCCGATTCCTCATTATTGGCAGTCACAGTGATAGCGTGGATTTCGATGTCGTCTGTCACAGAGATAGGATTGGTGTACTTCAGACGCGAATCTTCGTCACACGGGCAAGAGCCATCGAGAGTGTAATAGATGGTAGCATCTTCGACGCTTGTCGAGAGCGTAATCGCTGTGCCGCGGTAAACTTGAGTGCCGCTTGCACGCGAAGCCACAGGAGCAGTCACTTCGTAAAGTTCAGTCACCACATTTATAGTGGACGAGCCGGTCACTTTGGTACCGTCGACAGAGAGGGATAGGTTGGTAGTACCAGGCAGAATGCCACTGATATTCACCACAGCCTGACCATTCTCATCGAGTACATACTCCTCAGCATCTATGCTTGCAATCATCGACGAGGCGGAAACTACGCGCAGAGTGCGACCCACAGCGGCATCATACGGGCTGACGCTGATAGTCACCTCGCGGCTGCCGCCATACAATACTTGCAGCAGGTCATCCTCGGCCTCGATATCGGTGATTTCCTTCTCGATGTCGAGTTCTTGCGAGAATGTCTCGGTCATAGGTATGCCAGCGTATGATTTGACATCGCGGCTTACAAAGATCTTAATCACGCCCGAGGTAGCGGTCAGCGATTCGTCGGGTACGAAACGGAAGCGTGTAGCATATTGCAGAGCGCTTTCGCTCCCATCCACTGTAGATGTAGCATCGACCATCTCCACGGTGCCACTCTTCTTCACGCCGTCGGCGGTAAGATAAATGTTGCCCTCCATAGTGGTGGGATCCATGTACTTGTCGAAGGTAATTTCAACGGCTTGCTCATAAGCGTGCACATCGCTTACCTCAGGTTGGCTCTTTTGAGTGATAGCGATATTGACCTCAAGTTGCGGTGGAGGCACTGGCAGCCATTCGCTATATGTAGTCTCATAGCCATCTTTCTCAAACTTCACGCGCCAGAGACCTTGGGGTACATCCCATTGGTATACACCATTGGCATCAGTGAATAGAGGATTCTTCTGAGCGTACTCTTCAGCATCCCACATAACCTCATTTACTTGCTTATCGCCATACATATCCTCAGTCTCTTCCTTATAGTAGATAGTGGCTTGCACACCTTCGACCCTATTGCTCGGCACTGCCTCATATACATAGCCAGCGGGGTCGTGGTTGATAGTCAAACCGGAACATGGAGGATCCTTGGGCGCATATCCTCCATAATAAGGAGAGTTTGGGTTGGCTCCTTGATAGCCGTAGGTCCCTGGATATCCAAATAGGAACGGGTCCTCAGGGCAACTCCTTGACTTTCTGGCAGCACGAGTAATTTCAGCAATATGTTCTCTATTGGTTCTGGTGAAACTACTTTCCCAACGATTTACGACTGCGCCTAACCCAGCTGAGAACACACTCAGTAACAAAGAAGTACCTCCGGTCTCAGGGGCTAATGTTACACCTGCAATACCAGCGGCCGTTGCAGTCACGTCTCCAACAGTTTTGCCTCCATCACGCCAAGCAACCCAGTGTTGATAATCACGAGCTTTTTGAAGGATTTGCTCAATGTCATCTCCTTGGCACTGGCTTTCAATGCTATTAATAATATATCTCCATTCGTCATTGCGGCCAAGCCCCACCAAAGCATCTCCGCCAATAGTCCAACCACCGACCAAGGCAGACGCTCCAGAAATAATGTTCCCTACCAGTCTTGCATTTGCTATACCCTAGGTATTTTTACTGAGTTGATTTTGCAGAGCTTGTATCTCTTGCTGGACAGCAGGGGCATTATTTCCAAGTAAAGCTTTAAGCTGTTCTGAGTTTGCATTGAAAAGGGCTTTTTGTCGCGCCAACGCCATAGCATCAGCCCAAGCAAGCTCCTGAATGATTCCTGGGATACTAGTGCCCCATTCTACAATCAGATTCTGTTGCGCCTCTTGTGCAGCCAAAAAGTAAGCAGTCATGGCATCATAGGATGAGGTATCCAAAGTAGGCAACGAACCCACATTCCCATTCCATTGGTCGCCATTGGAATTAGTGACTGATATGCTGCCATCCCCAGAATAAGAGTCAACCCAAGAATCGAAATCAAAGTCGCTACTGGGTATGTATCCTGCGTTTATATCACCATTGCTATATATGCTGGTGGAAATGTCAGAATTAGGCACTGAGTAAGACTGGTTATAGGGATTAGACAAATCCTCAAGGAATTTATCTAATTCCTCGTCTTTATCCTCTGGACGAGAGCCATATAGGATGACCTCTCCGCCGGTATAACCTGGATCTTTGAGTTTGTCAAGATTTGGTGGATCTGGTAGGTCATAAACCGGGCCATCATCAAATGGGGGTTCATAATACGGGGGTTCATCTATGTATTCCAATATTTTTTTTGAAATAGATATTTATGGTTTCCTCATCAGGATTATCTTTGGAAGCCTCCTCCCCAACCTTGGTTAGCAAATCCTCCACTTCTGCTGCGATTTCTTGTTCTTCAGCAAATATCTCCTCGTACTCTAATCTCAGCAAATCAGCCTCAGCTGACTCGTAAGAATAGTCACCTTTTGCAATGTAATTAACACTTACGTTGACGGGGCAATTGTAGGAATTAAAGGTAGCATTGGCAAACCAGAGGTCTTTGTTAGCATCGTAATCGCAATCGATTGTTTTTACCGAACCATCCTCACCGAAGATATTCAAGTAGACCTCTTGAATTACCTCAGGCGAATTATTAGAGAAATCAATCGTAAACAAAGCACTCGATGGAGTATAGTACCAGGAAGCACTTACTGTTGTCGATTCGAAATCAAACACGATGGAAGTGCCACTACTAGTTGTCATAGTGACAGTTTTGACAGATGGGTAATCCTTAATGTAAGTAACTTCTTCTGTGGCTGAGCGCAAAGAATATCCATTTGTAGTTAAAATCTGAGCATAGACATCATATTC
>JAJBVF010000488.1 GCA_020859965.1 Clostridiales bacterium | reverse complement strand
ATGTTGGACAATATAAGAGAATGGATTTCGGACAATCTCCGGTATATTTTATTGGGGCTGGCAATCATCCTTCTTATTATAATAGCTTTTTTTGCTGTCAGGCTTGTGACTCACATCGGGACGTCCGGAGAGAAAAAGAATAGCTCTGTGCAGGAGACGACGGCGCAGACAGAGATGGATCTGGCGGCTTCCGATTCGGAGGAGGCGCTTGTGAAGGATCAGGAAGATGTTCTTAGCGTTGCTACAGCTTACTGGACAGCAATCGGTGAGCAGGATTTTGATACTCTGGAAACTCTGTGCGGGAAGACGTTTGATGAAGACGCACGATCCGCAGTGGAAGCGATGGATGTGGCAGTAGAGTCATACAATGATATTATGACTTATTCCAAGAGCGGCCTTACGGATGGTTCTTATGTGGTATATGTCTACATGGAGCTGAAGCTGACTGGCATTGAGACGGAAGCACCGACACTCAGACAGCTGTATGTACAGCCGGATGATGATGGAGAACTGCTCGTCGTGCAGTCAGAGGATTATACATCGGAGATTTCCACTTATGTACAGGAACGTCAGACGGATTCAGATGTGCAGGCACTGATTCAGGATGTCAGCGATACTCTGACGGAAAGATGTGAGGCTGATGAGGATCTGCAGCAGTATATCGAGTCCAGGTCCGGAAGCTCCGGCTCGACTGATTCAGATTCTGACGAAGATTCTTCGGACGACAGTTCCACAGCAGCGTCCGGGACGATGCAGGTGAATGCCAGCACGGGTGTGAATGTCCGCAGCGAAGCATCGACAGACAGTTCCATTCTTGGTTCTCTGCTTTCAGGTTATGAGGTAGAAGTGCTTGAGAATCTGGACAGTGGCTGGTCAAGGATTACCTATGTGGATGCTAATGGAGATACGGTAGAAGGCTATGTGATGACAGAATATCTGTCTGCGGTCGACTGACACCGGGTTATGCTATGGCCTGGAGTGCCGGGAGTTTCATTTCTGAAGAATATCATGATACAGGGGAGCAGTGAAAGGTTTCATTGCTCTCTTTTGCTGTTGTTTCAGAGCTTTGATTGTGGTAAGATGGTACAGATTGAAATGGGTGAGGGATATGCAGAAGGGATTGAAAAAGACAGATACCAGTGAAGCGGTTCGTCTGAATAAATTTATAAGTGATGCGGGATACTGTTCCAGGCGTGAGGCAGACCGGCTGATCGGGACGGGGCATGTATTGGTAGATGGACGGGTGGCAGAAATGGGCCAAAAGGTCGCAGATGGTCAGCGGGTGACCGTGGACGGAACCCCGCTGAAGCGAGAGCAGGAAATGATCCTGCTTGCCTTCAATAAACCGGCTGGGGTCGTCTGTACAACAGACAGGCGCTGGGGAGAGACAACTGTCTATGATATGCTGAATTATCCGAAGCGTGTCTTTTCGATAGGACGTCTGGACAAGGATTCGGAAGGCCTGCTTCTTCTGACGAATTATGGTGATATCGTCAATAAGATGATGCGCGCTGGAAATTATCATGAAAAAGAATATCTGGTAACTGTGAATCGGGAGATTCGCCCGGATTTTCTTAAAAATCTTTCACAGGGTGTATATCTGGAAGCTCTTGATGTAAAGACACGCCCTTGTAAGGTGTATCTTGCGGGGAAAAATCAGTTCCGGATCATACTGACCCAGGGTCTGAACCGGCAGATCCGGCGTATGTGCGAGGCACTTGGCTATAAGGTGATCAGACTTGTACGGCTGCGCGTGATGAATATCGAACTGGGTGATCTGAAGACAGGGGAGTACCGCACAGTGAGCTGCCGGGAATTCGCACAGCTTCAGAAGATGCTCCGGGATTCAAAAAATCAGAGTCCGGAAAAAACAGGCAGGGAGATGCAGAAAAAGACATTCGCGGTACGCCCGAATGTGAATGGGAAAGAAAGGAAACATCAGAAAGTATGAAGCAGAAACTGGAACGAATGAAAGAGCTTTCAGCCAGATTAAAAGAAGCGTCCAGGGCTTATTATCAGGCAGATGCGGAAATTATGAGCAATCTGGAGTATGACCGTCTGTACGATGAGTTGAGCGCACTTGAAAGAGAGACTGGCATGGTACTTTCCGGAAGCCCAACTGTTACTGTGGGATATGAGGCATTGGACACGCTGCCGAAGGAGCGACATGAGGCTCCGATGCTTTCTCTGGATAAAACAAAATCTCCGGAAGATCTGGCTGATTTTGCGGGTAATCATGAGATTTTACTCTCCTGGAAGCTGGACGGGCTTACTGTCGTCCTGACCTATCAGGAAGGAAGTCTTGCAAAGGCGGTCACACGCGGTAATGGCGAGATTGGCGAGGTTATCACGAACAATGCCAGAGTGTTTCAGAATATTCCACTGCGTATTCCCTATCAGGGAGAATTGATTCTGCGCGGAGAGGCGATTATCACTTATCCGGAGTTTGAGACAATCAATGAAGAGATCGCAGACGCAGACGCCCGCTATAAAAACCCCAGAAACCTGTGCAGTGGTTCCGTGCGCCAGCTCAACAATGAGATTACAGAGAAAAGGCATGTACGGTTTTACGCTTTTACTTTGGTGAAAGCAGATGGGGTAGATTTTCAGAATTCCAGAAGTGAGCAGCTGGAATGGCTGAAAGAGCAGGGATTTGAGACAGTAGAGTATAAGAAGGTCAGGGCGGAAGAAGTACAGGAGACGGTAGCCTGGTTTGCGGAGAAGATTCAGCACTATGAGGTACCTTCGGATGGTCTGGTGGCAATTTATGACAATATTTCATACGGACAGTCGCTGGGGCGCACGGCGAAATTCCCCCGCGACTCAATTGCTTTCAAATGGCAGGATGAAACGAGGGAGACACATTTGCTGGACATCGAATGGAGCCCTTCAAGGACGGGACTGATCAATCCGGTCGCGATTTTTGAGCCGGTTGAACTGGAAGGCAGTACGGTCAGCCGTGCCAGCGTCCACAATCTCAGTATTATGAAGGGACTGAAGCTTGGGCTTGGCGATCTGATCACAGTATATAAGGGTAATATGATCATTCCGCTAATTGCGGAGAACCTGACTGGAAGTGACAGCATTGAGATTCCGAAGGTCTGTCC
>JAJBVF010000435.1 GCA_020859965.1 Clostridiales bacterium | reverse complement strand
TCATAGCCTGTTTTTTCATAAATAAGAAGTTCCCTTTGGTTTTTCAGTTATAAGTTAAAGGTAAACACTGCGTTAATCATTGTCTGTCAGCTCCGTCAATGCAAGATATTCCTCGTTAGAAATGCGGTCGAACCATTGCAGTCCGGTCAGCTCTGGGTTTGTATTGATGGAAATATGGGCAAATTCCGTGTCTGCGCTGCCCCCGTGCCAGTGCATAACTCCAGGTGGACAGAAGACAACATCTCCAGGATACAGTACCTGCACAGGTTCTCCCTCAATCTGATGATAGCCGATTCCATCTGTTACAATCAGAATTTGGCCGCCCTCATGTATGTGCCAGTTATTGATTACGCCCTGCTCAAACACGACATAATGCAGTTCCGGTGTACCTGCCACATTGTTGCGTCCTATCAGGGAAGACACATAAACCGGGCCGCTGAACGTGGAAAGGGTAGTGGAAGTCTGCGCCTGCTGAAACATAAACGCATTATCCTCTGTCACAGTACGTCCTGTGTATTTCACTGTTTCCAGGTTCTCATATTCTTCCTCTGTTATCGGTTCTTCCGCCTCAGCATTTTCTGTGGAGACATAATCTGAATCCCAGATCACGATCTGTGAAAACCAGCTGTCCGGCGCGGCTCCGTGCCAATGTCTGACGCCCTCGGCGCATTCAATCACATCTCCTTTCCGGATGATCTGAGCTGGCTGGCCTTCCTCCTGGTAATAGCCAACGCCGCCCGTAACCAGAATCACCATTCCTCCATGGCTGTGCCAGTTGCTGCGCGCACCCGGTTCAAAGGTGATATGATTTGTATCCGGGAAATTGTAAACATCATCATTTGTAATCAGAGAACTGATGTAAACCGTTCCTGTAAAAGAGCTGGAATTGATCTCCATTCCAAGAGGAAAATCCAGATCGCTGCTGTCGGTGACAACACCGGACGCATTTGTGTTTAATTGCTCCGATTCCTCAAGACTGCTGTTCTCATTTATCTCTGCTGATGTCTGCGCCGGGTCTGCGGCTTCGCCACAGGCCGTCAGCAGCAAACATAATAGAAGTAACATCGGTAAAAAAATCCTCTTCATAAGAATTTCCCCTATTGAACACGAAAGCCAAGGTCAACCAGTTCATATATCCAATCCCACATTTTCTTATAATCTGAGCAGGTGATCTTTTCATACCCTTTTTCAGGATGTAATGAAACATAGTTGTCCTTTCTGGAAACCCAGAAAGAAAACCTTTCCTTCGGATTATAGTCAGCTGACGTTTTCAAGAATCCATGCCTCCACGTGTTCTGCAATCACGTCATTGTTCAGTTCCTGGAACATAAAGTGGGAGTTGCCGGTAATGCCTTCCTCCGGCAACCGGACAACGGTGCTGTTTCCACCTGCCGCATTGTATGCCTCGGTAAAGCTGTCAGCAGTTGACGCCATATAAGACCAGAGCATTGCGGCTGGTACATCCGTATACTCTTCGCCGATGTAGTCCCCGTAGCAGAAGGTGATGGGAATATCCTGTTCCAGCAGCGCATTGTACACATCACTGTCCACAGTAGCTGCTGATCCCGGCTCAATGGCAACAATCGCTGCCACATGATCCGTGTATAGCACAGTTTCCCATCCAGGAATACCGCCCTGGGAATGTGTGACCAGAATGGAATCCTGTCCGGTGCGTTCATAAATTTCGTCAATCGCAGCTGCAACCGCCTGTGCCACAACCGTTGTATCAATATTCTGATCGCCATTTACAGAATCCATTCCGGTATCCGGCGTCATCTGGCTGAAGAACTGATCCAGGACATCCTCACCCTGCGGGAACTGGGAGCCTTCATTATAGGTAAATTCATCATTCAGATAAGTACCAATGCGAAACTGCGTATACCAAGTCTGATCCGAAGGCTCTGTTGAAATCGTGCCTGCCACAGAAGTTTGACCGGCTTCACCGCGGCGCGGCTGGTCGATCAGCCATACACTATGACCCATTCTCAAAAACAGGTCTGACCATCCTTCCCGTCCGTCTGGCGTGGTCATCCAGGCTACACGGGACTGACCATATCCATGCAGGAACACCATCGGCAGACCGGTTTCCTCTTCCGGAATCTGATAATACACATTGGCATGGTCTACATGAGAAGTGGAACCTTCCCTGGAGGTATAGTAATTATCCGGATCAAATGTTCCCTCAGATGTAATGACCGTACCACCTGCGGAGAAGATTCCCTGTTCAGCAATTACCAGACTTCCGGTTTCCTGCGTCACCTCCGATGCTTGATCTTCCTGCTGCGCTGTATCGGTTACTACTGTTTCGATTGTTTCTGTCTCAGAAGCCTGAGCCTGCTGTGAAGTCTGCCCGCTTGTTCCACATCCCATCAGGCCGAAAACAAGCATTGCGCTGAGTAATCCTGCTGCCAATCTCTTTTTCATTTTGTCTTCTCCTCTCTACATTCGGTTTTACTACAAATATCCGGAGCTGCTCCGTAAACCTGTGACATGGGAATACGCTCCAATACCTCATCCAAAGCTGCCACCTCTGCGGCAGACAGCTGTACCTGCGCGGCATTCAAATTTTCCGTCAGACGTTCCGGTTTCCGGGTGCCCGGTATCGGTACAATATACGGTTTCTTGCCCAGCATCCATGCCAGGGAAATCTGAGCCGGGGTTGCATTCTTTTTCTCAGCAACATCCCGCAGCATTTCCAAAAGCTCCTGATTCCGCTTTATGTTTTCCGGCTGATACTGCGGCATAAAAGTCCGGTAATCCTCATGACCGCCAAGCACAGAATTCTGGTCATACTTTCCGCTGAGAAAGCCGTTCGCCATTGGAGAAAAAGCCACATATCCTATGTTAAATTCCTCCAGAACAGGGAAGAGCGATTCATACCATCTGGCCATCATGGAATAACGATTCTGGATGGCTGTCACCGGACAGACTGCATGGGCACGCCGTATGGTATCTTCCGTGACCTCAGACAGTCCCCAGTGGGTAATTTTACCCTCCCGGATCAGATCTGCCATAACACCGGCCACTTCCTCTATGGGAACCAACGGGTCTTCTCTATGCTGATAATAAAGATCAATATGATCTGTTTTCAGCCGTTTCAAAGACCCTT
>JAJBVF010000018.1 GCA_020859965.1 Clostridiales bacterium | reverse complement strand
GTACGATATATTAACCGACTCATCGAAAATAACCTGGATGCCGGAGAGGCGGAGACGGTCAGCGAACAGGAGAATGCCGTCCGCTTAATGACGATCCACAAGAGCAAGGGACTTGAATTTCCCATTGTGTTTGTGGCAGGGATGGGGAAAAAATTTAACCGGATGGATTCGACTACCCAGATGATCCTCAATCCGAACTACGGGATAGGGTTAAAGTGGTGCGACGCTGACCGGAGGGTGAAGACGAACACTCTGATCCGCAGGGCCTTTTCCGTTGAAGCGCAAAGAGAAAGTCTGGGAGAGGAGCAGAGGATCCTGTATGTCGCGTTAACGCGCGCAAGGGAGAAGCTCGTCATAACCGGGATGAAGCCGGGCGGCAGCATCCGGGAGAGCGCTGGGGTACCTTCTTATCAAAAGTTGGATTTCTCCGTCCGGATGGATGCCGAGACAGGTTGGGACTGGATCCTTCCGGCCCTTTTAAGCTGCGGAGGAACCTATCCGCTTGAGATTGCGACACCGGAAGCGCAGGCTGTGGATGCAGCCCGGCGACAGGTAAGCAATGCGCGGGAGCGGGAGAGTCTGCTTAATGAGCTTCGCGAAGTCGAACCGGACTTCTTAGAGGAGCTTTCGAGGCGTTTTTCCTGGGAGTATCCCTACCGGACAAGCGGCATAAAGCAGAAAATGTCTGTCTCCGAGATCAAGCACCGCGCCATGGAGGAGGCGAGGGACGTTCTGGAAGAGGATGAGGGAGAGGAGCTCTTCCCGGAAGAGACGCCGATTCCCTATATACCGAAGTTTATAAAAGAACCGGATGAAAACGGGGGTGCGCTTCGCGGGACAGCGTTTCACCGCCTGATGGAGTGTCTTGACTTTTCTTCCGTTCCCGCTTTTTCGGATCCGGTTAAGGCCGGAGAATGGGCGGAACATGCGGCCAAACAGCTCTGCGACGCGGGACGTATGGAGCGCTCGGAGGCAGAGCTTATTGATCCGGTCAAGGTCGGCCGGTTCCTGTGTACTGACCTGACCGGTCGGATGAAATCGGCGGCCGACGCCGGCTCGCTCCTAAAGGAGCAGCCCTTTGTCATGTCTGTCCCGGCAGACCGCGTCCGGGAAGGGGCCGGGCAGTCGGAACAGGTGTTGATCCAGGGGATCATTGATGTCTTTTGGGAGGAGGATGACGGGATCGTCCTGCTGGACTATAAGACAGATCAGGTAAACAGACCGGAGGAACTGATCCGGAGGTACGAGGCGCAGCTTTTGCTCTATGCGGAGGCACTCGGACGAAGGTTTGATGGTAAGGGAGTAAAAGAGATTCTGATCTACTCGTTTTGCCTGGATCAGGTGATAAGCATTTCTCCGCAAAAAGAATGATGCGAGCAAAGAGGATATATCTATGAAGATCATACTTGCCTCTGCGTCCCCGCGGCGCAGGGAACTTCTGAAACAAATTGTGACTGAATTTGAAGTGATTCCATCCGACGCGGAGGAGTTCATTCCAAATAAGATTCCCCCAGAGATCGTGACGGAGCTGGCTTCGCAGAAAGCTCGGGCGGTGGCGGATAAAACCGGCAATGCCGGCGTGGAGACTCTGATCATCGGCGCAGATACCATTGTCGTGCACGACGGACGGATCCTGGGAAAGCCCCGGGATGAGGCGGATGCCTGCCGCATGCTGAGAGGATTGTCCGGAGACAGCCACTTCGTATACACCGGAGTGTGTCTGCTCCTTATGCGGGAGGATCAGGTGGAAACCGACGCGTTTTATGAGAGGACAGAGGTGCTCTTTTATCCCATGACCGGGAAGGAGATCGAGGCTTACATCAAAAGTGGTGATCCGATGGACAAAGCCGGCGCCTATGGGATCCAGAGCGGCTGCGGCAAATATATCCGGGGCATCCGGGGTGATTACAATAATGTGGTAGGACTGCCCGTCGCACGGCTTTATCAGGAGATGAAAGAAAGGGGATTTATAATATGAATGAGTACGATGAGATGTGTATTCAGGAGTTTTTAAAGCACCAGCTTCAGCTGTTTCCCGAACCGGTGGCAGAGACACCGGAAGAGGCGGAAGAGTTCTTAGAGATCTGTTTTGCGGCAGTCTGCGACAACATCAAAGAGGTGCGGCAGTACTTTGACGACGCAGGCGCCGACATCTCAGGGATGACAAAGAAAGACTTTGAGGAAGCGGAAGAGGTTTTCTGCCTTCCGGATGGTCGGTATCTTGTCATTCTCGCTTAAAGATAACCTTGAAAGCCCGAACGTGTGCAGTTGTGCAGTCAAGAGCAATAAAAAATCCTCCCGCAGCGGATCCGGCAGTTTTGCCGTCCGCTTTGGGAGGATCGTGTTTTTTATATCTGCTTATTCTTCCGCGAGGATCATCATGATCTCATTGCTCCGGTTTACGAACTCCGTCATGGCTTCAGGAGCCAGAGGCTGGTTGGCCAGCATGGCCAGGTCATAGAGCTGCTTGCAGAATATCGGAACATGCTCGCCGTCCCCGTGCTCGAGGATGTAGTTTACCAGCGGGTTGCTCACATTTAAGATAAGCGTCTCGTCTCCGCCAAACATGGAGGGGTCCATGCCGTTCATGCTGTACATCTTCATCATGTCCTGCATGCGCCGTCCCTCCTCGGAGAGCGTGATCACGGATGCCACGGAGGAGTCTTTTAATTTTTCCACCTGTACATTCAGATCCTCTTTGCCAAGTGCTTTGCGGAACGTCTCGGTCAGCGCATCAAGCGCATCTTTTAAGTCGTCTTCGGAGACTTCCTCTTTTAACGCGCCCGTCATATCCGCATCGATTCGCATGAATTTATAATGCTGATTGCGCTGCTCCAGCTGGGTGATGAAAGAGGTATCGATCGAGTGGTCCAAGATGACCGCATCCATGCCGGCGTCCTTAAACATGCGGATGTACTGACCCTGCTGGTTGACATCCGTAACATAGTATACCGTTTCGCGGGTATCTTTGTACTCGTCCTCCTCCTCTGATCCGCCCTCATCGGCGCTCTCATCCGGGGTGGCATCTTCCACGTCTTCCGCTGCCTATCCGTCATATTCCCCGGCATTCTCCGCTTCGGATTCCTCCTCGGCAGCGAGCAGTTCCGGAAG
>JAJBVF010000262.1 GCA_020859965.1 Clostridiales bacterium | reverse complement strand
AGACGATGGATAAATGCCCGAACCTGAAGGCAATCGCGGTACTGGCGACCGGCTATAACGTAGTGGACTATGAGTATGCGAAAGAAAAGGGTATTCCGGTAATGAATGTGCCGGTATATGGTACGGACAATGTGAGCCAGTACGCAGTCGGACTTTTGCTCGAGGTCTGCTCCCACATCGGATATCATGACACCACAGTAAAGGCCGGAGAGTGGCAGAACAACCCGGACTGGTGCTACTGGCATTATCCGATGATCGAAGTATCCGGAAAGACCGCCGGTATCATCGGACTTGGACGCATTGGTGTAAATACAGGGAAAATCCTGAAAGCCATGAATGTAAATGTTCTGGCATACGATTCCTTCCCATCCGAGGCAGGAAAGCAGGTGGCGGAGTACGTGGAGCTCGATCAGCTTCTGGAGCAGTCGGATTTCATTTTCCTGCATTGCCCGCTCTTCCCGTCCACACAGGGTATTATCAATAAAGATACCATTGCGAAGATGAAGGATGGAGTCGTGATCATCAATAACAGCCGCGGCCCGCTTGTAGTAGAGCAGGATCTGGCTGACGCGCTGAACAGCGGAAAAGTATCCGCTGCCGCACTGGATGTGGTATCTACGGAGCCAATCCAGGCGGACAATCCTCTTTTAACGGCAAAGAACTGTATCATCACGCCGCATATTTCCTGGGCGACCAAAGATGCCAGGGAGCGGATTATGAATACGACTGCCGCAAACATAAAGTCCTTTATGGACGGAGCGCCTGAGAATGTCGTAAATCGATAAGCGGATGGCCGAAACGTTTACCTTTGTGAGTTATCAGATGCAGATACCTGATAACTCTGCTCGGTAACCGGTAACCCATCAACTCAATCGTCTGTTCACGCGCTGCCTGAGCATACGCGTGTCCCGGCGGCGATGTACAAAAAAGGAAATAATTCCGAACAGCAGACCACAGTTTGTGCCCGGAATTGTTGCCGGAAAAGAAAGAAGGGAAACGAATATGTACCAGATTGATTTAAACAGCGATATGGGCGAGAGCTTTGGTGCGTACAAGCTGGGCGGAGATGACGAACTGATCAAATACGTCTCATCCACCAACGTGGCCTGCGGCTATCACGCGGGCGACCCCATGGTCATGGACAAAGTCGTGAAAATGGCGAAGGAACGTGGTGTGGCAGTCGGCGCACATCCGGGCTATCCGGATCTTATGGGCTTTGGCCGCAGAAAGATGACGCTGGATCCGAAGGAAACCAAAAACATCATCAAATACCAGGTCGGCGCATTGATGGCATTTACGCAGAGCTATGGCCTGAAACTCCAGCATGTGGCTCCCCACGGCGCACTTGGAAACCTGTGCCAGTACGACAGGGAGACTTCGCGGGCAATCTGCGAGGCGGTCTATGAGATTGACCCGTCTATCATGATCTTTTACTGCGCGGGTGCTGTCCTTGGGGAAGAAGCGGAAAAGATCGGACTGAAGGCGAAGTCTGAGATTTTTGTGGATCGCGCTTATATGGATGATCTGTCTCTGGTACCGCGGAAAATGGAAGGCTCCATGATCACGGATGAGGATTTTGCGATCGAGCGCTGTATCCGCATGGTCAAAGAAGGAAAAGTGACTGCGCTCTCCGGAAAAGAGCTGGAGATTAAGGGGGATACGCTGTGTGTTCACGGCGATGGCCCGAAAGCATTCAACTTTGTAAAACGGATCACAGAGGCGTTTGCGCAGGAAGGTATCGAGATTCGGAACTTTCAGTAAACGAGAACGGTTCCAGTTGTGCGGTTGTGGTCACTTTGGTCGTATAAATAGTTCACCGCTGGGCACGCTCTCGCTACCGTTCGCTTGCAGCGGTACATAGGGTGGCAAAATACGCCGCCCAAGGACCGGCGGTTCAAGAGTACCCAGCTTGTGAATCTATTTATAGTTAGGTGATGTCTGTAAACTTACAGGCGAGAAATGTTTTGAAACAAAGGAAAAGGAGTAACAATTATGAAAGAGAAAAAAGGAATGACGATTGTCAAAAAAATGATGATTGCCCTGGTCGGCGGTCTTATCGTAGGTCTTGGCTGCCTGTTTTTGAGAGAGTCTCTGAACGCCAGCGGAAACGAAGGTGTCTGGAATATGATCAATACGATTTTCTTCCAGGATATTACTGCGGATGACGGAACCAAGGCACTCGGCCTGTTTTATATCATCGGTCAGCTGTTTATGCACGGCCTGCAGATGGCGATCGTACCGTTGGTACTGGTGTCCTTAAGCCTTGCGATGTGCAGTATTTCCAATTCCACCAGACTTGGCCAGATCGCGGTAAAGACGATTCTTGGTTTCCTCTGCTTCTATATTTGCGGCGCATTCCTTGGCTGCGTGGTTGCACAGGGAATTAAGAACCTCGGATTATTTAACGTAACATTGCCGACCGGCCTGGCGGAAGCGTCCACGATTGACGCGTACAATCCGCTGGAGGTTATTGTCAACGCAATTCCTACGAATATTGTGAGTGCATGCAGCACGAACAATAGTGTAATTTCAGTCGTAGTAGTAGCGATTGTCATGGGTCTTTGCATGAACAAACTTGGCTCGAAGGCTGATGCACTGAAAAAAGTCCTGGAGAGCCTGAACGAAGTCATTCAGATGTTCCTGAACTTCTGGATCAACAAAGTCGGTCCGTTCGGTATCTTCTGCCTGATCGCAAGAACCTTCGCTGTATATGGCGTAGAGTACATCCTTCCGGTAGCTGCTTATGTCGTGACGGCAATGATCACGCTGATTGTGATTTGCATCATCCTTTATCCGCTGGGTATCTGGCTTACCACCAGACTCAATCCGTTTAAGTTCTTAAAGAAGATTGCAAAGGTCGGTGTATTCGGATTCTCCACCAACTCCTCCGCAGCGTGTCTGCCGCTGAACACCAGAACCTGTATCGACGAGCTGGGCTGCTCCGAGGAAATCACAAGCTTCGTGCTGCCGACCGGTATGACCATCAACATGAACGGTACCACCATCATGCATATGTTTGCGGTTACCTTCATCGCGACCGCGGCAGGAATTAATGTAACTCCGGCAAATATGGTAGTCATGGCATTCCTTTCCATCTGCGCGGCAATGGGTACGCC
>JAJBVF010000075.1 GCA_020859965.1 Clostridiales bacterium | reverse complement strand
CGGCGCCGACTATGATCTGACACAAAACGGCGGCAGCGCCTCGGGAAGCCGGACACCGGCGGAGAAAAAGGCACAGACCCGCGTTGTATCTACAGTATATGACCGCCTGCTTGCAGCGGGACAGAGGCTGCTTGCGGTGATTGAGAAAAACAGAGAAGGGGCGAATAAGGATCTCGCGAAATTCGCAGATCAGATCAACGCGCTCTGTGATAAGTGGGAGAGATGATGTGGAATCGGGACTGACAGGAATTTCGTTCTTGTGGATATTCTGCTGTTGTGATAAACTCTATGGAGTAAATGAAGCGGATACTTTTTGAATAGATATTTTTCACCTGGAATGGGCGTTTGCGGTTATCAGGAAAGTGACAGATATCCGGATCAGTTTGAAACGGATAACGATTGAATGGAGGAGATTATGGAAAAAGAGACAGTTTCAAGGAATTTTATCGAGCAGATTATTGACAAGGATCTTGCGGAGGGCAGTTATGAGACCATCTGCACCCGCTTTCCGCCGGAGCCGAATGGTTATCTGCACATCGGGCACGCGAAGTCGATTCTTCTGAATTACGGTATTGCGAAAAAATATGGCGGCAAGTTCAATCTTCGCTTTGACGATACGAATCCGACAAAAGAGAAGACGGAATTTGTCGATTCTATTCTTGCGGATGTGAAGTGGCTGGGCGCGGATTTTGAGGATCGCCTGTTTTTTGCGTCGAACTATTTTGAGCAGATGTATGAGGCAGCGGTGAAGCTGATCAAAAAAGGCAAGGCGTTTGTCTGCGACCTCTCTGCCGATGAGATCCGCGAATACCGCGGAACGCTCACTGAGCCGGGAAAAGAGAGTCCGTACCGGAACCGCAGTATAGAAGAAAACCTGGAATTGTTTGAAAATATGAAAAACGGGATGTACGAGGATGGCACAAAGGTACTTCGGGCGAAGATTGATATGGCATCTCCGAACATCAACATGCGCGATCCGGTCATCTATCGTGTGGCGCATATGACGCATCACAACACCGGAGATAAATGGTGTATTTATCCGATGTATGATTTTGCGCATCCAATTGAGGATGCGATTGAGGGTGTGACCCATTCTATCTGTACGCTGGAGTTTGAGGATCATCGTCCGCTCTATGACTGGGTGGTCCGTGAAGTGGGGTATGAGCATCCGCCGAAACAGATCGAGTTTGCGAAGCTTTATCTGACGAATGTCGTGACAGGCAAGCGCTATATCAAAAAACTGGTGGAGCAGGGCATCGTGGATGGCTGGGACGATCCGCGTCTGGTGACGATCGCGGCTCTGAAACGGCGCGGATTTACGCCGGAATCGATCCAGATGTTTGTGGATCTGTGCGGCATCAGCAAGAGCCAGAGCTCGGTCGACTATGCGATGCTGGAGTACTGCATCCGTGAAGATCTGAAGCTGAAGCGCCCGCGCATGATGGCGGTGCTGGATCCGGTCAAGCTTGTGATCGACAATTATCCGGAGGATCAGATCGAGTATCTGGATGTGGAGATGAATCTGGAAAATCCGGAGCTTGGCATGCGCAAGGTGCCGTTTGGGCGAGAGCTTTATATTGAACGCGAGGACTTTATGGAGAATCCGCCGAAGAAATATTTCCGTCTCTTCCCGGGCAATGAAGTGCTCCTGATGGGAGCGTACTTTGTAAAATGTGTTGGATTTGAAAAGGATGAGACCGGAAAGGTGACAGAGATTCACTGCACCTACGATCCGGAGACAAAGTGCGGCACCGGATTTACCGGGCGAAAGGTGAAAGGGACGATTCACTGGGTAGCCGCAAAGACCGCTGTTCACGCGCAGGTTCGTCTTTATGAGAACATTATCGATGAGACGAAGGGTGTCTACAATGAGGATGGTTCACTGAATCTGAATCCGAATTCGCTGACGGTTCTGGATAATTGCCTGCTGGAGCCCGCGTTTGCAGAAGCAAAACCTTATGACAGCTTTCAGTTTGTGCGTCAGGGATACTTCTGCGTGGACGCAAAGGATTCAAAGGAGGATGCGCTTGTGTTCAACCGCATTGTGTCTTTGAAGAGCTCTTTTAAGTTGCCGAAAGCATAATCAATATGAACGATTTAACGATCAGTCTGGATGTTCATTCTGCGATACCGCTGTATGAACAGATTTACAGCCACATCAAAACGGAAATCCAAAATGGAGGGTTGCCTTTCAAAGAGAAGCTGCCCTCCTCCCGGAAACTGGCGGATTACCTGCAGGTGAGCAGGACGACCGTCAATATGGCGTATGATCAGCTTGTCTCGGAGGGGTACATCGAATCTGTACCGCACCGGGGCTATTTTGTATGCGAGCTGGAAGGTTTGCTTCATCTTCAGCCGGCATCTGCTGCGGCTTTTGAAAGGACAGATTCCGGAGAACAGGTGTATGACTACGATTTCTCTCCACATGGTGTGGATTTAAACAGCTTCCCGCACAACGCGTGGCGGAAGCTTTCTAAAAAACTTCTGATGGAAGAGGACAAATACCTGTTTCGGCTGGGAGATCCGCAGGGAGAGAGGGCACTTCGGGAGACAATCGCGGGTTATCTGCATCAGGCACGCGGTGTGAATGCACTTCCGGAACGGATTGTTGTCGGAGCCGGGAATGATTTTCTGCTGCTTCTTTTGTGCAGTATGTTTGGAAGCGGTATGAAGATCGCGATGGAAAGTCCTACCTATCGCAAAGCCTATGATCTGTTTCAAAATCTTTCCAATGAAGTACAGATTGTGGAAATGGACGATTCCGGGATGCGGGTGGATCAGCTGGAAAAAACCAGGGCAAGGCTGGCTTATGTGATGCCGTCACATCAGTATCCGTTGGGTACGGTGATGCCGGTAAAGCGCCGTATGCAGCTGCTTGGCTGGGCAGCAGCAGAGAAGGACCGGTATATTATTGAGGATGATTATGACAGCGAATTTCGCTATAAGGGGAAGCCAATCCCCGCATTGCAGGGATATGACCGGAATGATCGGGTAATTTATATCGGAACCTTTTCCAAATCCATTGCTCCGTCGATCCGTGTCAGCTACATGGTTCTGCCGGAAAGCCTGATGGAACTGTACCGGCGCAGAGCGCGGAATATTTCAAGCACGGTATCCCGTG
>JAJBVF010000223.1 GCA_020859965.1 Clostridiales bacterium | reverse complement strand
GCAAAAAATTGGTGGTGATTACTCTTACAAATCCGGCGCTGTCAGATAAAAACGAACAGAGAAATACAGGTGGAAATGTCTCTTTCTAATGAAAACTGATATAAAATATACCTGTTTTAGACATGAATTGGAGGCGGCCTGTCAGCGAATCATCCACCGATGAAAGACTGAAGTCCACCTCTAAACTGGTATTCTGAGATGTGACAATTAGTTACATATTGATCAGAAAGGCAACGGTTAAAGTTTGAGACTTATCTGACCTCTTATCTGTTCGTGACTGACTTTTGTATGCCAGATCCACTCAGTAATTGCGTGGCTGACAGATGTATGGTTTTCCCATGCGTACTGTTTCAATCGTTCGATGGTGTCTTCCGAAAGATAAATATTCATGCGTTTTTTGCTGTTCCCATCCATAAAATCGCCTCCTGAGCCAGGATGATATGCGTAGGGTATACACACAAATGGTGTATACCCTGCTGTGATGATTTGATTATTCATTTGTTGCTGTTCCCGGAAACAGGATCATCACGTGGTATAACGTGAAAATTATGCCTGCTCGTGAATTACCCGGTGAACGTATGTTGTGGATTTATGAACCTGTGCCGCGATTGCGCGGATGGTTGCACCGTTCCGGTGCAGCTCACGGATCTGTTCCTTGATATCCTGTGTATCTGTTGACGCCGCGTCTGCTGTTTCCGCGTCTTTCTGAAGGAAAAAGCTGTATTTAGCATTGATTTCATCGATATCAACATCGGCAGCAGACTCCGGACTGTCCGGAAGGTCATCCGGGGATTCCATTGGGTCGGGGACACAGACAGCAGGCAGTTCCTGGGCGGCAGATTGTCTGCAGGTTCTGTAATACAGCCCGGCCACTTCGGAAAGCAGTTCCAGATCCCTTTGTTCCGTACCGTTTGTTCGGATGTATACATGCAGGAGCAGATACAGTTCACCAATGTCATCCCTGTTCATCTTAAAGTTGTTCATCATTCGCACTTCCTTCCTTTGTTTTGCTGTTGGGGGCGTTTTTCAGCAGATATGGTTTCAGGATAATGCTGTCTTTTGGGATATCCTGGATTCCGAACTGTTCGAGCTTCTCCCACAGTTCCGGGTACATAAAGCGTGTGTACTCGATGGGGGATTTCCCGTTCAGGGATTCGACCGGGGCAGAGTTGATATGGGAGAGAGCAAGGTTCAGGGCTTCCTGCCCGGTCAGCCCCAGTTCACGTAAATCTGTCTGCTTTGGGCAGATGTAACGGAGCTGCTCGTGGTTCACTTCCAGGGATCCCTTCTGTCCGGACGCCATCGGATCACAGTAGAACATACGGGTACGCCTTGTCCCGTCCCCGCGTATCTCCATTTTCTCAGCAGCCGTGAATTCACTGCCCCGGTCTGTGAGCAGGACTTCCGCCATTTCATTGAAAACAGGGGCACCCAGGATGTCATCAAGCCTGTCAAGGCCGTCCACCATGTCCTGTGCTGTTTTACCATCGTGGTAGACGGCAATCATCATACCTGTACCAATGAACTTAAAAGTCTGGAGGAACGGCCCGTTAGTGCCGTCATTGTAGACTGTGTCCATCTGCAGGACATGGGCGTTCGGATGTTCTCCCATGTAACTGCAGTAGTCCGGGTACAGACGTCCCCTGAGATATGCGCGTTCTTTCCGCGGTTTGTATTCGTTCTTTTTCTTTCTGGTCATCCTGCGGGAAGCCTTCCGGCGCAGGTCTACGTTGCAGATCCCGCCTATTTTCAAGGCGTCGCAGTCTATGTAGTTGTAAAGCGTTTTTTCACAGATACCGAGTTCCGGGTGTGTTTTCACAATCCGGTAAGGGGAAATCCCCTGTTTCAGGAGCGGGGCGACTACATTTGCAATCTCCTTCGCCCTGGCTGTATCCAGGTTTACGCCGGTTCTTGCATCTACAAGTGTTTCGCGGTATTCGTTATTGGCAGATACCGCATCATACCTGTATTTGTCAAAATGGCATCTGGTCCATTGGCTGCAGCCGTTGCAGGCCCCGGGGGAACGGTCCCTCCTGGAACATTTGAATTTCACATACTCCGGGCAGTCAGGTGTACATTCCCTGCCGTGCCTGCACTTCCGATAGTTGTCGCATTCCAGTGGGAAGGAACACTTGTGCACGCATTTGCGGTGTTTTTTAATCTCCTTGCCGATGGTGGACTTATCTTTCCCGAGAGTGGTAGCGATGGCAGTTTTTGTGGAACTGTTTTTAATCCCGGCTTCGATGATTTTTCGTTCCTCAAGCGTCAAAGCCGTCTGTTTATTGTCGCTGTTCGTATAGATTGCACCTCCTTTTTTAAGAATGGAGCCATTATCGCACAGACAACAGGGGAATACACGGGGATGGTTTGTGCTCCCCGGCTATTTTTCCGGGATATCCGGAGCCGGGTTGCGGGGCGGGAACCGGAAATCCGGGAGGTTCGCCCATATTTCGAGGGTCTCGGAAGAAACGGTAAGGGCCGGAAAACTGTCAAGGCTGTTTTTCTCATGGACAGCCTGCCGGATAAACTCCCGGGAAAAATGGGAAAAGGCACTGAAAAGAGAACCGTAGAAGGTAAATGTGAGGTTTGTTCCGGCATAAATAAAACGGACGATCTGTATCTCGACAGAAAGGGAACGCCCATTACTATAGAAGAAAAAGGTACGGGTATACAGGCCATGTCTCCAGATAGGGGATCCCTGATGGCGCTGGTTGTAACGGAGCTGAAACTTCAGAGCCTGGTCAAGATAATCTGATGAAATTTTTTCCTGAAATTGAAAATTTCGCTTGAAAAAATCCGGACAATTCATTATCATAGACCTTGGCTGGGGAACATAGCCATCAGGCATTTATAAGTAGGACAAAGATCCTGTACCGCCTATGGGGTGTCCCGGTTTTTGATGAGAGAAAGAACGGACTTGTGGAAGGGTGAGTTCTTTCTCTTTTTATATGCGACTATGAAAGAAGATACAGGACAGGAACAGAATTGTCAATTCGTATTGTAAAAAAATGGACGGAGTAGAGACGTTGACAGTCTGACTGAGTCAGAGGCCTTTCTGTAGGACTTATTTCCACTTGATGTGGAGTGGAAAAGGGAGAAAGACTAAATTCAACTTGTCCCCC
>JAJBVF010000206.1 GCA_020859965.1 Clostridiales bacterium | reverse complement strand
GTTTTATCCAAGTTTTTTGTACAGACTCTGTTAGCTGTTCTTCAGTCTTTTATTATGGCAGGGATTTTTTCTTTGCTGATCGGGATGCCGGAAGGAGGAATTCTGGCAGAGAATCCGTTTTTTGAAGTCTGGGTTACAGTATTTCTGACGATCGAGGCGTCCATGGCGCTTGGATTTATCGTATCTTCCCTTGTAAAGAGCGGAGATAAGGCAATGACTCTGGCTCCCTTTGTATTGATCGTCCAGCTTCTCTTTTCGGGGATATTGTTTGAACTGGAAGGAGCAGGTGAGAAAATCGCGTATTTTACAATCAGCAAATGGTCTGTCGAGGCTCTTGGAAGCATAGTGGATATGAACAGTCTGCCGAACAGGCTTGGTGTTTTGAACGAGGCGAAAGATATCTACGATCCGACTGCCGCGCATCTGTTTTCACGCTGGGGAATTCTGGCTGTGATGCTTCTGATCTGCGGGATTGGATGTACACTGCTGCTCCGAAGCCTTTCCAGAGATTCCAGGTGAGGCAGCGCAATAGCGCGGATTGATCGATTTTTATATTTGGTGGTGTCCGCGAAGCGGGCATGGGGTTTAGAAAGTGGTGAAAAGATGAAAAAAAGCAGATTTGCCGCGGTATTGCTCCTGATCGTCATCTCCCTGACCGGGTGCGCGGCTAACAGCGGCGAGGATTTCAATAACATGCTCAGTACGATCGATAAGATCAATGATGCTGATACGGATGGCAGCCTTTCGGATTCTGAGACTGAGACGGAAAATGTCGTCATCTATGATGAACCGGGAACAGAAGCGCAGAGCGGCTAAGTGCCTCAGAAGCGCGTTGCTGATCTTTGTGGCGGGGCTTGGATATGCCGCTGCGGTATCCGTATTACATGCAGGCATTCCCTGCCTGTTTCATCTGCTGACCGGATATAAGTGTCCGGGATGCGGGGTGACGCATATGTGTCTGGCTTTACTTGAGGGAGATTGGGAGAGTGCATGCCAGGCAAACCCGGGGCTTTTCTTCAGTCTTCCGGTGCTGGCGGTATTTTTGTTTTGGTATGTAGTGCGTTATATCAGGAGCGGGAGCAGAAGCTTTGGGAGCGCACAGACCGTGCTGGGGGTCGTTCTGGTAGTTTATTATCTGCTGTATGGCATATACGGAAATCTGTGAGGAAGATCATGAATACCGAGTATTTATGCATGAACTGCATGAGAGATAAACAACATCCGATCAGTGTTTGCCCATATTGCGGCTATGACAGCGATACCTGCCAGATGAAACCACATCATCTGGCACCTCTGGAGACAATTCTTGACGGCCGTTATCTTCTGGGCCGCGTATTGGGGGAAGGCGGTTTTGGTATTACATATGCGGCGCTGGATCTGCAGACCGGGCAGCGCGTTGCAATCAAAGAATTATTCATCGCAGGCCTTTTTTCCCGTGAAAACACCTGTACGGTACTGGTGGATAACAGTATCGGGAGCCGGACTTTTTACAGCGAATGCAAGAACCGTTTTATTCAGGAAGCGGAGCTGATGCGCAGACTGCGGGATAAAAAAGGTGTCGTAGATATTTATTCTTATTTTGAGGAAAATAAGACAGCCTATATCGTGATGGAGTATCTGGATGGAGATGATCTGTTTACCTATTTAAAAAACAGAGGCGGACGCATCTCTTTTGATGAAACCTTTATCCTGCTGCGTCCGGTCATGAAATCTCTGATCCTGATGCATGACCTGGGAGTATTTCACACGGATATTGCTCCGGATAATATCCGGTATCTTTCTACCGGCAGGATGAAGATCATGGATCTGGGCGGAGCAAAATACAGCTGCGTTCCGGATCGAAATACAGTTGTGTTGGTAAAGCACGGTTATACGCCTCCGGAACAGTATACCAGTGGTTATAAAATCGGGCCATGGATGGATGTCTATGCGATGAGCGCTACGATTTACCGGTGTATAACAGGAAAAGCGCCGAAAAAATCGATTCTGCGTGAAACGGATGAGGATATTGAGAAACCTTCAGAGCTTGCACCGGGAATCCCGAAGGAAGCGGAGCAGGTAATCCTGAAGGGGCTTGCTTTGAAAACAGAGGATCGGTATGTTGACATGCGGGATCTTTATACGGCACTTAAGAAAGTGTGCGTGGATCTTGGCGTTATCACGGAATCCGTGACGCCCCGGGACGGAGCTGGCAGTGAAAAGCGGCAGCCGGAGAATTATGAAGAATTGCTGGAGGAGCTCAACAGCTCTGCACAGAAGAAACGCGTGCTGCCGATTGCGTCCATTTGCGCGGCCGCTGCAGCAGTGATTGCGGGTATTGCACTGTTTGGGTTCAGGATCGCAGGATGAAGTATAAAGCAAAGCGACTTACGTCGTTTACTATATGTGTGAATTGGGGTAGGCGGGATGACAAACGGAAAGGTAGAGATTGGCGCATATTCAATCATCGGAGACCGTAGTTCTCAACAGGATTCTATGCGCTACGAATGGAATGAAGATGTTCTTGTAGCCGCAGTTTGTGATGGCATGGGGGGAATGGCCGGAGGAGAGCAGGCAAGTGCACAGGCGATCCGGACCATATTCGGGATACTGCAAAGAGAGCCTCTGTATGATGAAAGCAGGTATGCACTCCGGATGCAGGAAGCCTTTGTCGCGGCGGACCGTGCGGTTTTTGAACTGTCAGATTCTGATGGGAAGCCGCTTATGGCGGGAACCACCGGCGTACTGCTTTTGCTAAAGGAAAATCATTTATACTGGGGATCTGTCGGCGACAGTGGGATTTATCTGATCAAAAAAGGAGAGACAATCCGGAAAATCAACCGGATGCATAATTATTCACTCCGACTGGAAGAACTGTATCAGAAAGGTGAAATCACCGCGGAAGAGCAACGGAAGGCACAGGTGCGCGGAGAAGCATTAATCAGCTTTCTGGGGATCGGCGGACTGCCGCTGATCGATATCTGCGCCAGATTTTATCTGATGGAGGACGGAGATGTTATGCTTCTCTGCAGTGACGGGCTTTACAAAAGTCTCGACGGGCAGCAGATTCAGGCTATCACGGAAGAGAGCGGCGGCAATATGGAAATCGCGGCCAGAAGGCTTTGTGAAAATGCGCTGCGCCTGTCTC
>JAJBVF010000574.1 GCA_020859965.1 Clostridiales bacterium | reverse complement strand
AGATAGTGAATCTGACACCTGAGCGAACCTGGAAAAAAAGCTATATCCACTTACTTATCAATTCATTGATTCAAAAAAACCTGATCAAATCCGAAACCCTTGTCCGAACCGGAAGGAATTTTGGCCGTGCTTTCGTGGCTACATCTACAAGGGAGGAATTCGAAATCCGGCAAATCACAAGTGCCAGAAATTTCTCAGAAAATTCCGTGAAAATCCTTATTTCGATCCTTTTGGAATCAGTCAGTGATCCGTCGATTTTTGATGAATTGGAACAAATTATTAAGACAAAAAAAGAATTGCTGCTTCAGTCGCAAAAAGACATTGAGTAATAAAAAGGCCCCCTTAAAGGGGGTTTTTATTATGAGGCGCGCGAGCCGGGTGCGGCTTCAGCCGCAAAACTCCCTTCCCGGCTCTGCGCATTAAAAAAAAGATAGTTCAAATGATAACTATCTTTTTGAGAGCGCGAGACGGGATTCGAACCCGCGACCCTCGCCTTGGCAAGGCGATACTCCACCACTGAGCCACTCGCGCATATAAATATTTACTTGTTATTCCACTGCTCAGCAGCTTTCTTTACCGCTGAACAGTGATTACTATACTACAACTTTGGATTTCTGTCAACATCTTTTTTTGGATTTTTTTGAATTTTTTTCATTCGATATACATTCAGAAAAATATATGCAATTCTAACTATTTATGTTTCACCGGCATTTCGGAGAATCACGAATACAGTAGTCCCTTTTTTCTCATTAATCAAAAAGCTCTTTTCTATCTGATATTCCGGCACAGCCCTCACAGATTCCACCACATAATTCGGTTCCGAAGAGTATAAAACAAGAACTGCTTTTTCCTTCAGCAAAGTGCGCACTTTTATAAAAAACTCCCGATAGAGGCTGCGAAGCTCCTGTTTTGTGCCTTCCCCCGCAGACAGTGGCATATCCGTAAATACTTCATCAAACAGATAACCATGCGTAAATGTAAAAAAGTCACGATGGATATAATTCACGCGGCAACCGGCCCGCTGCGTATTTCTCTTCGCTTTATCTATCGCTTCACCAAAAAGATCCAGCCCATACATAGTTCCGGCTTTTACCTCACGATCCCGCTCGATCAGCATTGTACCGACCCCGCAAAATGGATCCAGTATCTGTGCTCCTTCCTTCAGCCATGGATGTGCCAGGTGAGCACAAAGCGCGGCATTTACCGGGGAAATAGAAGCAGAGACTACTTCCCTCCGATATTCAAATCTTCCATCAAACTCAGCCAACGGCTTTACCATCGCAGCAAAGGAACCATCTCTGCGCAGGACAAGCCGGATTTCCAACTCATAATCTGTCACAGAATTGATCAGTCGTGCACCTGACTGCCGTTCCAGTGCGTCAGAAACTCTTCGGATATATACGCCCTTCTTCTCGGAAAAATCTCCGGCAGAAAACACTTCTGAGCGAGCACGATCTTCCGTTCCTGAACGTTGACGTGTAGAGGAGCCGGAAGCTCCTCCCTTTAATTCAATACGAAAAAGAAATGCACCGGCTCCATTATAAATTCGGTCCGCAAGCGCCAGAACCGGAGCCGCAAGCTGTTCTCCGCACTGTTCCGGCCGATCTGCCGGCAGTAATCCTGTCCGAACCGGAAACAGGAGTTCGCTGTATGTGCGGATTGCGCGGATTTCTTTCAGGGAAGCTCCATCTACACGAACGCCTCCCGCAAGCATCGTAATCTTTCCTTTCTGTATCTGCTCCGCTGTTGCCTCTCTCTGACGACGGTTCGTAAGCAGGATGACATCTTCCTTTTCTTTGTCTCCGGAAAAACGGTGATGACGAATGCCGCGGCAACGAAGCAGCATCGCCTGTAAAGTCCGAATCTCCTCCGATATGTGTTTCCAATCCTCCTGTGGCCATTCACGGACATCCCGAAGAGCAGACAGACGCTTTTCCAGTGCCTGCGCCAGCGGGCGGTAATCCAGTCCGGATATCGCTTTTAAATAATCCGCACGGATAAAGAGAGTCTCTTCCTTCTGATAGGCATCAAAAAGAATCGGAAGCAAATCCTCCGATTCCAGTTTTCCAAGTACAAGCGCGGCATTTTTCCGAACCTTAGGATCTTCATCTTTCAGCAGGCTGCAGAGCTTTGAAAAATCTCCTCCCAGCAGATAGGCAAATTCCCGGCGTTTTTCCTCTTCTTTCAATTCATCGCGCAGGCAGATCAGATTCGACCTGACTTCATCACCAGCGCAGACTTTTTCATAATATTCTCTGACCATGTTCCACACTATCCAATCATTCTGCCGCTTCCCGGCATTCTTCTATGTAATTCATAACATCATCTTTGAACTCTTCCCATTTATCTTCATTTTCAACGTAGTAAAGCGGACACATCTTGCCTGTCACATCATAATGACGTATGATACTGTCGCGATCCAGATCATACATATCGACAATATAAGCAGTCAGCTTTACCAGGGAATCATAGGTAGCTTCCGTAAACATCCCCGTATCATCCAGATGGCAGTTCTCTATGGAAACCGAATAGTGATTCGCGCTGTTGGAAGCATAAGCAATCTCCCCAGGCGGCACACATTCAATGATTTCCCCCTCTGTGCCGATCACGAAATTCGCGCTCATGGAAACCGCGTCTTCCTCCGTTGTCTGTCCACTGGCTATCAGCTCATCATTATTCTTCAGGCTTTCAAAATAATCATGATTCTGCTGTGCCGTCGTACCCGGATTCGCAAGATAGTGAATCACCACATTCGTAATCGTATCGCACAGTTCCCCCGGCCGCGACCAGGCATTGACTGTCAGCAGCTGTTCATCGATCCCCGGATCCGGAACCACCATAACATGTTCCGTTTCCTCTTCCGTCTCTTCTTCCGCCCGGAGAGGTTCCGTCTCAATCACCAGCGTTTCATTCAGAAGAGTGTCAACATCTATATCGTCCTTCGGCAGCAGAGAAAGCAAAAGTCCAATTGCGATCGCAGTCAGAATAATAGCGACGGTCCAGATCAGGACGCGGCTGAACCTTATTTTTTTATTTTCATTCCCGCTGCCGTTGTTCATAAAAATCTCACTCCATTCCGCCACATGCAGACAGAACTTTTTTTGCGAAAGTCTGTTTTCGTTTTTACC
>JAJBVF010000353.1 GCA_020859965.1 Clostridiales bacterium | reverse complement strand
TGTATCAGCGACAGGGGGTGAGGCCGCAGCCCTACAGGGGCCAGCGTCTACCCCCGCCCTCCAGAGCATGGCAAAGCCGCAGCCCTCCGCCCGCCGTTTTGTGGCCGGTGCATCCGGTTGCGTAAATTATACCGCATTTTTGGGCCGTTGAAAATGGATTTCCGGGAAGTGGTTCTGACTTTATCCTATACTACTAGCCCAAATAGTGAGCATATAAACCCACTATCTCCATTTTGCGGAACTATTCAGTTATTTTTGCTCAGGTCGAGTTGTCGGCCCGCGCATACCAAATATATTCATAGCGCCCGCCCCCGGTGGGCCGCTCGAAGCTGGAACGCTCCACGATGAAGGCCCAGGTGGGCAGATGGTCTTTCAGGGTGTAGGTATCCTCTACCTGTTCCCGCGTCTCAGGCGGGAAAATGACGTTCCGGCTTTTGTGCCACAGGAAGCACCCCAAATCCCTATCTTCAACGCCTTCCTTCGCCAGATAATGGGCAACAGCCGCCCAGGCAACATTGTGGTTTGCATCCAGGGGCAGCACGTCCATTTCCTGATTGGTATATGTGCCATAGGGCCACAGGGCAAGCACCGCCTTCATGTATCGAATGGGAATATTGCTGACCATATGGACATGATAGCGGCCTTCCCCGTGTTTGCTCTCTATCACATAGATATATTTCAGATGCTTCCCGCACCATTTTGGCAGCAGCTTTCGCAGCTTCCGAAGATAGTACTCCATCATACGCCGAACTTCTTTCCGCTGCTCTCTGTCATTTTTACACTTTGGAAGAAACGCATCGGAGAAGGTCAGCGTCAAAGTGGTATCGGCTGGGGTAAAATTGAAGGCCAGATATAGCAGCAGGATTTTCCACTGGGCTCTCAGATTCTTTGCCCGGTTTGCTTTGGAGCGCATGGCAGACTTTTCCCGCCGCCGTTCCGGTGTGTCGCTTTTGTGGAAGGACGGGTAAAGCGTTTGCATGACAAACGGCCCCGCTCGCCGGGTGAGTAGTGTGAACAAGGATACTTCCCCCTTTCTGTAGTCAGTCGCAAAATGAACGTAACGTCACCACACGCAACGAAACGCAACCCGCCCCAAAGACGGGAACACGCCCGGAACGCTGATTTTCTCAGCATTCCGAGCGGTTCAAACCTGGTATTTTTTTGTTAAGAGTTGGGGCGGTCTCCGCCGCCAGGGCCGGGGTTGTACAGGGCCGGAACAAAAACGTAAATAACACGCCCGGCCCGGATATGCTGAATCGTGCCAGCCTTGCAGCCATGCCGCAAATAGTACTGAGACAGCCCGGTGATTCTGGCGGCATCCGGGATTTTCTGATACGGGGCGCAGGCGGGATAGTCGCGCACATTGTTCACGCTGTTAAAACTCATTGTTTACTTCCTCCAGTTCATTAGTTTTCTGAATAGTGCTGATAGCTTCGCGGATTTTGTTTTTCTGGCCAGGCGTGAGTTCATGCCGCAGCTTCACGGAGAAGGTACACTGGGAAATGTGCAGTTCATCCGCAATCTGCCACATTCTCACGCCAGCGCGGTTGATTTCCTGTCGAATGTCGTTGTTCGCCATAATGGAACCCCCTTGCTATTGATTTTGTTGTTGACTTATGCCTTGATATGATGTATTATATACTTATTGTGAATCTAAGTCAAGCGACATTCAAAAATAGCATATTTTGAATTTGGAGGAAGGCCGATATGGAGGAAATGATTAAAAGGACGGCAAGGCGGATTAAACAAATCAGGACGGAAAAACATATGAGCCAAAAAGAGTTCGCCGCCGCCCTGGGGGATGATTTTTCACAAGTTATCATTTCAAGATGTGAAAAAGAAGATGCTAAGTTTCTGCCAGACGTTGACCGGCTTGTGAAGATTGCAGACTTCGGGGAAGTCTCCCTTGATTGGTTGGTTGGCAGGACAAACGACAGGGGCGGCGCTACGCCAGAGATTGACAAAATCGGCCTAGACCATGAATCAATAAGCATTTTGGAGGACATGACAGACCTGGCCGAACGTGAAGGAACGGATGGGGCAATATGTTTAAATTTGGTTATTCAATCCCCCCATTTTCGCGAATTTCTATCTTCTTTAGATAATTTAGATTATATAGCAGAAGAATACGCGATGCACTTCAACCAGAGGGGACAGCGGCAAGCAAAACGCAATCGGGAAGAATCTGGCATTGTGATTGAAGATAGTGAAGACCTTCAATGGCGATTAGAAGACATTGCCCGCCGTTGGGGCTATTTTGTTTCTGTTACTACCGACCCGGCCACGGTTATACAAATAAAGACAGAGGCAGTCGCTACCGCCGCCCGCAAAGTTGCAAATGATATTGCAGAACACTGGACAAAAGACTATTTTGAGTTTTTGAAAAAAATAGAGGCCGAACAACGCAAGGCAGCGCCGAAAGAAGAGAAGGGAGAGTGACAGAAAATGGCAGTGATTCTCAGGAAACGCCCGCCCAGCAAGAAACACCCATACGGCAAGCGGTATTTTGAAATCAGGGTATACCGTGGCCCAGGTCGGCCCCCCGCGCAAGCTACCTGGAATTGGCCTGAGGGGTGGTCGGAAAAGGCCGCAAGGCGGGAAGCCCAAAAGCGGGAAGCCGAACTTGAACAGACGGTGAAGCGCGGGGAGTACCTGGACAAGAAGGAAAAGGCCGCGAAAGCCGCCGCAGAGGCCGCAGAGGCGGCGAAAATCTTGACAGTGGAACAGTACGCCGACAGGGTATTCCTTCCCGCGAAAGCCGTGAACCGCTCTGAAAAGACGGTGTATTCCTACAAATGGACATTTGAGAAGTACATCACCCCCGCCCTGGGCCGCTACAAGCTGACGGAGGTGACAAGCGCTCAGATCACTTCCTTCCTGCTGGACTTCCAGGCCACCGGGGCCGCCCATTCCTCCGTCAGCAGGCTATATGCCATCTTGAAGAGTTTCTTTAAAATGGCCTACCTGGACGAGAGCATTGACAGGAACCCCATGGACAAAGTGCAGAGGCCAGAACCGCGCAAGGATGAGCTGAGGAAGTCGGACGCGCCAGAGGCGTACACGGCGGAGGAAGTGGCCTATATTCTGGACTGTCTGAAAGAGGCCCCCTTGAAGTGGCAAGCCTATATTTC
>JAJBVF010000438.1 GCA_020859965.1 Clostridiales bacterium | reverse complement strand
AAATTAAGTTCTGCCAGTCGTTCCTTCTATAACACCTCTTCACGCGCACATTCCCTGAGCGATTCCATGCCGTGCTCCAAAAGCAGCTGATTTATCCACTCGCTATCGCGTATTCCCCGATTGAAAGCGATCATAAGGACAGCATCCCGGGGTACACGGGAATAAAGCTCGGACATACCGTACAGCTTGAGCGCGCGCTGGGTCTCTTTCAGCGTAAACCCGGCCACAAAGCAAAAACGGAGAATATAATCTCTGCGAGTCGTTTTCTTAGTCTGACCGATCAGCCGGTAACCATACTGCTCCGGAATATCCGCTTTCCGGAAAACATCCTGCTGAGAAATCTTCTTTTCTTTAAACATCCCACGCATATACGCAGCAAATGGACGGTCTTCATTTACCAGGCTTTCGGAATGCGTTTCCAGATATTGATCAATCTGCCCCACTTCTGTCTTTTGTAAAACCGATTCCAATCCGGTCGTAGAATCATTAAACATTTCTACAGCTCCTTATCATAGATTTTGTGATTCACATACAGCTATTATAACATCCGACCGCACTTTAGCAAGCATTTGCGCATACTCTATAACGTAATTATTCCACCGGTCTAAACACAATTGTCTGGCTCGACACACGATGGAATAATCGCTATTTTTTAAGACAGGAGGTATATTTGTGAACCCGTTGCTTGAACTAAACAATGTAAGCTATGCGTATCACAGCAAAAGCGGCGAGACGTATGCCTTATCCGACATCTCATTTCAGGTGTTTCCCGGAGAATTTATCGCTGTAGTAGGTCCGAGCGGCTGTGGCAAATCCACGCTGCTCTCTTTAATTTCCGGCCTGCTCCAGCCTGAGAGCGGCTCTATTCTATATGCGGGCACTGGGAAACAAGCTTCTCTGGTTGGAAAGAATAAGATTGGATATATGCTGCAGAAAGATCACCTTTTTGAATGGCGCACCATTTATCAGAATGTTACGCTTGGTCTGGAAATCCAGGCACGCCGCCCTTTCGTGGAAAACTGCCTTTCACATCAGCATTCTCCTTTTCGATGGAAACATCAGAGGAGCCGGTATTCTGACAGAGAATCGCTCACACGGGTAGATAAAATGCTGAAGGATTATGATCTGTATCGTTTTCGAAACGCGCACCCCAGTGAACTGTCCGGCGGGATGAGGCAGCGTGCCGCACTGATCCGTACCCTTGCGCCGGATCCGGAGCTGCTTCTGCTTGACGAGCCTTTTTCCGCTCTCGACTATCAGACAAGACTTTCGGTCTGTGACGATGTATCGGCCATCCTTCGCCGGGAAAAGAAAACAGCCTTGCTGGTGACTCACGATCTTTCCGAAGCCGTAAGCATGTCCGACCGTGTCATTGTGCTGACAAAACGCCCCGCACAGATCCATTCCATTCTGGAAATGCATTTCGAATCAAAAGACCTGACTCCGTTTGCGCGCAGAAACGAGCCGGAGTTCAAAGACTATTTTAATCTGATCTGGAAGGAGTTGAACGCGGATGAATGATCCAGATACAATTCTCTCACAAAAAAACAGCGCATATGCGGACAATACTCCAGATAATCACATAGACAAGGGCACTGACAAAATCACGAACAACAGTATGGACAGAATCACTGACAAATGCACAGGCAAAAGCGCAGACAAACACATAGACAAAAATACAGACAACACATGCGCGGATTTCCAAAATACAGAATACGTAAAAGCCGAATCCGCTCCCCCTTCCCTCTGCCAGCTGCAATATCTGAAGGAACAGCAACAGCGGCAGCATCGGATTCAGACAATCCGCCTGCTGATTTTTGTCCTCTTTCTGTTTCTCTGGGAAGGCGCAGTTCGTCTTGAATGGATAGACGGATTTATTTTCAGCAGTCCATCCAGATTGCTGAAAACATTTCAAAGCATGTGGGCAGACAGAAGTATCCTGATCCATACAGGCACTACTCTGGCAGAGACACTGACCAGTTTCACTCTCGTCGTGCTGCTGGGTACTTCCCTTGCAGTGCTGCTCTGGTACAGCAATGCGCTCTCCGAAATCCTTGAGCCCTACCTGGTCATCTTAAACAGCCTGCCGAAATCCGCGCTCGCTCCGCTTCTGATCGTCTGGCTCGGAGCAAACATGCGAACTATCATCGTCTCAGGCATTTCCGTCGCGATCTTCGGAACGGTCCTGAATCTGTATACCGGCTTCGGCGAGATCGATCCAGACAAAATCAAACTGATCTACACCCTTGGAGGCACAAAAAAGGACGCTCTGTTTAAAGTCGTCCTTCCAGGAACACTGCCTCTGCTGATCAGCATTATGAAAGTCAATATCGGTCTCTGTCTTGTCGGCGTCATAATCGGAGAATTCATTGGTGCGCGGCAGGGACTTGGCTACCTGATCATTTATGGCAGTCAGGTTTTTCAACTGAACCTCGTTCTGCTGTCCATTGTGATCCTATGCATCATCGCGGTGTTGCTGTACGGAACCCTCAATCTTCTGGAAAAAAGATGTGTGAGATAAGAGAACGATTTTTCGGTTCCTGCGCATAAAATCGGGCAGGCATGTTTTAATCAAAATCATGTCTGCCCGCGGCAGAATGCATTTCTCTTATTGCTATTTCATCTTGATGTTCAGCGTATACTTAACCGTTTTTGAATTTGCGGCAAAATAATTGTAGAAATAAAGAGTCTGTCCTTTTTTCATAGATACAGTGATCGTCCTGGACTTCAGGTATCGATCCACCTTCGCAGCTGATGAATCGCTGTCATAAGATGCTTTTGTGCATATCCGATAGGTCGTTGTTTTACCACCCTGCGTCTTGTATTTTTTTGCAAAAAAGGCTGAAAGTGTCGGTTCATTTCCCACGTACAAATGACCATTTGCAATGTCGCTTGATGTTGTTCCTGTATTGGTAAGATTGGAAATAGTAAATACATAGGTTCCTGCCTTCGTTGCAGTAAATTTGTAATAGCATGCTTTTGCATGGGTCGACTTAATGATTGTCGTTCCCTTTTTGACCGCTGGTATCTTTGACGCCTTGGTGCTCTTAACAGCAGTCACCGTCTTTGTGGCCGCCATCGATGTCAGCGGCGCCGCCATCTGCGTGAACAACATGACCGCCAAGACTGCCGCCAAC
>JAJBVF010000569.1 GCA_020859965.1 Clostridiales bacterium | reverse complement strand
ACGTTTCGCTTCGGTCGGTGCTGTTCTGAACTGTTACCAATGTTTTAAATTATAAAGTAGAATCCCTTTATTTGCAAGCATGGCTTTCTGTCCTTTTTCCTGCTTTCCCGGACTTCTTTTTTAGAACAAGGTTATTTACTTTTCTGTTAAAACAGGTTAAACTCTGTACAGTGATTGTAACACGAAAATGAGAAACACTACAGGACGCTATACAGACAGAAATCTGTTGGAGAGGAGAAACAAAATGCGGGAAGATTATTCTCTTCTGGACGGCTCCTGGCAGGAGCATTCGGAGCATGCTTCCAAGAGCGGCAGCATTGAGGCGTTGGAGCGGTACAGTTACTTTGACGCAAAGAAGATTATCGGATCGCTGGATCTGCCGGAGGAATCGCGCAGTATGGGGGAAAAGCTGTTCCAAAAAGGCGCGGTACAGGAAGTGGATATTTCTACCGGCTACAATAATTATGAACGGAATGGGGAGATGATCGGGCAGATGGCCTGGAAAGTAAATACCGGGCGTTCGCAGTTTATGACGATCGTTGACTTTTCGAGAAATGCTGTGCGGAATACGGAGTGCGGATGCAGAAAATGCCAGAGAAAAAGAGGCATGTATAGCTGGTATTATAAAGAGTTTTCGGATTGCGAGTATGTGGCGGCGCTTCTTTTTTATCTGCGTGACTTCCTGAAAAAACATAATTTTGGAGATGCGACAGACCGATACGCAAATTATCTGATGTCCGCTAATCGTCAGAAACGGGCGAATCTTCTTGTCGCGGATAAGACGGCGAAGGAAGAGAGCATTACGCTTCGGCCGCGGCTGATCAAAAAGGATTCCAGGCTGACGGTTTCTTTTAAAATCGGGACGGGAAGGCTGTTTGTGGTGAAACAGCTGGATGAGTTTTGTGACAACGTTCATAAGGCAGCTACGGCTACCTATGGATCCAGTACGAAGATCAATCACAGACGGAGCAATTTTACGGATGAGAGTCAGAAATGGCTGCGCTTTATTGAGCGTATTGTAAAAGAAGAGGAAGAGTTTGGGCAGAGACTCGAAGACGCGACCCGAAGCCGTTATTATTATACAAAATCTGTCAGTGTGGGCAGTACGCTGAATCTGTTTGGCTGGCGGATTGATGAATTTTATAATGAGATGGGCGATGAGACAATCGAATATGAAGACCGTGACGCAGCTAAGACGAAAAAACTGCTGTTGCATCGGGGAGAAGGAAATCCACGTATCCTGATGCAGATTTCGCCGGCAAAGCTGGAGATGGCAGCATCTAAGCCGGACGGGAGAACATCGGATGGAAGAGGCAGGGGTACCCGGAAAAAGGCGGATTCTGCTGCTGCGAAGCAGGATGAGGATGCTTTTCACGGCATACAGGTGGAAGGGCGTATACCGGAGCTGTATCTGGGCATGGACTGTGCATATTATATCGATGAAACGGTATTGCGCCGTTCTGATCGGGGATTTCAGGAAAAAATAGAAGATCTGACTGTATTGACAGGAGAGGACCAGGAATTCTTTTTTCGCGTCGGACGAAACCATATGTCAGAATTTTACCATCGGGTGCTGCCCGCCCTGCAGGATGTGGTGGAAATAGCGGAGACAGATCCGGATCAGATCCATTCGCATCTGCTGCCGCCAGTGAGCTTTGTGTTTTATCTGGATGCGCCGGATCAAAATGTGGTCTGCAGCCCTCTGGCCCGGTATGAGGACAGAGAGCTTTCCTTGCTGGATTTTATGGTGGAAGAAGCTGGGAAAGAACCGGAAATGTACCGGGATTATACGGCTGAGCAGGAAATTTTGTACCGCCTTTTGAACTGGTTTCCGCAGATTGATCCGGTACGGAAGGAGCTGTCCTGCGGTCAGGATGAAGAGCAGATTTACCGGGCTGTGTCGGATGGTGTGGAAGAACTGCTGACATTTGGTGAGGTGCAGTGTACCAATCGTTTCCGTGCCCGCCGGAGAATCCGCCAGGTGAAGGTGTCAGTCGGAGTCTCGGTATCTAGCGGCTTTCTGGATCTTGACATTACGACGGAAGATGTGCCGTCTGAGGAACTTCTGGATCTGCTGAACAGTTATCGGGAGAAGAAGAATTATTATCGTTTGAAGGACGGCTCTTATGTGAATCTGGATGATCAGTCGCTGGAACTGCTTGCGGAGCTGATGGATTCGATGCATCTGAAACCAAAGGAATTTGTGCAGGGAAAGATGCATCTGCCGCTCTACCGGACGCTGTATCTGAATAAGATGCTGGAGGAAAATGAAAGTGTTTATTCGGAAAGAGATTCTCACTTCCGCGAGATGGTCAAGGAATTTAAGACTGTAAACGACGCGGATTTTGATGTGCCCAAAAGTCTGTCCAGGGTAATGCGAAAGTATCAGAAGGATGGTTTCAAATGGCTGCGCACTCTGGAGACCTGGAATTTCGGAGGAATTCTGGCGGACGATATGGGACTTGGAAAAACGCTGCAGATGATTGCTCTTCTGCTTGCAGCGAAAGAGAGGCGTTTCCGGGAATCAGAGGGTTTGCCGGCACCGGTTTCTCTTGTAATAGCGCCTGCTTCACTGGTTTTTAACTGGGGAGAAGAGTTTGCGCGATTTGCGCCCAAGCTGCGGGTATTGCTGATCACAGGTACACAGGAAGAGCGTCAGGAGAAGATTGCCGCCTGCGGTGCGTATGATGTGCTGGTGACTTCTTATGACCTGCTGAAGCGTGACATTCATCTCTACGAAGAGATAACATTTGAATATGAAGTGATCGATGAAGCACAGTATATCAAAAACCATACAACAGCGGCGGCAAAGGCAGTCAAAGTGATCAAAAGCCGGTATCGGTATGCCCTGACCGGTACGCCGATCGAGAACCGCCTGAGTGAGCTGTGGAGCATTTTTGATTTCCTGATGCCCGGATTTTTGTATTCTTATGAGGTGTTCAAACGGGAGATTGAGACGCCTGTCGTAAAATATCAGGATGAGCAGGCGATGAAGCGGCTGCAGAAAATGACTGCACCGTTTATTCTGCGGAGACTGAAAGGGGATGTGCTGAAGGAACTGCCGGATAAGCTGGAAGAGGTGCGTTATGTGCGGTTTGCGAAAGAACAGCAGCAGCTCTATGACGGGCAGGTGCTGCAT
>JAJBVF010000182.1 GCA_020859965.1 Clostridiales bacterium | reverse complement strand
ATATGTCATATCATTTAAAAACAATTTAACAGGAGGTAAAAAATGAAGAAAAAAGTTTTATCAGTGGTACTCGGAACGACGATGGCATTATCTCTGCTTGGAACCGGGACGGTGGCTTCGGCAGATGAGGGAACGACAAAACTCGTGATCGCGTACAGAGACGGTGATGACACTGGCGAAGAGAACTACATGTATCAGTGGATCATGAATACCTATGAGAACTGGGAGAAGAAGGATGAAGTAGAGCTGGAGCTCCAGACGATCGTAGCGAGCGACAGTGATTATTTCACAAAGATTCAGGTAGAGATGCAGGATGAGTCCACCAGTCCGGACGTATTTTTTGAGGATACCTTCCAGCTGAATACGGATGTGGCAGCGGGCTATGTAGCAGATATCTCTTCTTACGTAGAGTCCTGGGATGAGTGGAGCACGACCTTTATTGAGTCTCTGAAAGAAGGTACTAGGGGCAGCGACGGAAATACTTATGCGGTTCCGGTCAGCACAGATGTACGTGGCCTCTGGTACAACAAAGACGTTATGGAAGCAGCGGGTCTTGGAAGAGACTGGCAGCCGGAATCCTGGCAGGATATTCTGGATGCGTGTGCAGCAATTGTAGAAAACTGTGATGACGATGTAGTGCCGATCTGGATGGCAGTCAGCAACACAGAGGCTGAGGCGACCAGTATGAATACCTTCCAGATGCTCCTGAACGGTACAAACGATGTACTCGTAGATGAAGAGACCGGTATCTGGAATGTGACCAGCCAGGGTATTACAGATTCTCTGAACTTTATCGCAACCTGCAAGCAGGAAGGATATCTTGGAACACTCTCTGAAGTATTTGATGCGAGTGACTGGGAGTATGCGAACCAGTACATGTCTACAGGAAAACTCGGTATGTATCTGAACGGCAGCTGGGGCTATGCAGATTATCTGGAGAGCGCAAGCTATCCGATGGAAGGCTACAGTGATGATACTCTTTCAGACGCACTTGGATTTGCTCAGATGCCGACTCAGGAAGGCGGAGACTATGTAACCATGTCCGGCGGCTGGAGCTGGGCGATTGCTGAGAACTCTGACGAAAAGGATCTTGGATTTGAGTTTATCACAGAGCTGATGAAGTCTGACAACTACATCACTTATCTGACCGGCAGCGGAAACCTCTCCACCAAGAATGATATGTCTGAGTATGAAGAGTACAATTCCAAGCTGTATGTAGAGGAAGCAACGGCAATGTCTGAGACTGCTGTTTTCCGTCCGCACAATGAAAACTATTCGAAGGTATCTTCTTATATTTATGAGATGGTAGATACGATTGTGAGAAATGATACTTCTGTAGAGACAGCAATGGCTGATTTCAAGACAAGTGTTGAGTCGGTTGTTGGTGCAGACTATGTTCAGTAAGTAAGATGTTTGGCGGAAGGGCGGCGAAAGCCGCCTTTTCGTTTAAAGGCATATATTTTGAAAGGGGGAAAGTGGAATGTCGAATGAGAAAAAATCGAGAGGTTTGTCTAAATTTGCCTATCTGGTTCCGGCAATACTGGTCATGCTGCTGTTTTTTGTCTGGCCGATCATTCTTACTATTTATTATTCCTTTACGAATCTGGCATTGACCGGTTCGGCTGCAGCAAACCTTGAGTTTGTCGGACTTGATAATTATAAGAGAATGCTTTCCGATTCGGCGGTAAGTACGAGTGTGATCACGACTATCATATTTGTGATCGGATCTGTTGCGGGGCAGACGGTGCTGGGCTTTCTGATCGCGCTTTTAATGAAGGAAAAGAACTCCATGTTTCGCAGAATTGTCGGCGGTATTGTACTGGCAGGCTGGGTAATGCCGGAGATGGTAGCAGCACTTTGCGCGTATACCTTCTTTACTGATAAGGGTACGCTCAACTCGATGCTTGGAATGATCGGGATCGGGCGGATCTCCTGGCTGTTTTCCTATCCGCTGATTTCTGTGGTGCTGGCAAATATCTGGCACGGGACTGCGTTTTCCATGATGACCTATCAGTCGGCACTGGACAGTGTATCCGGTGAGGTAGAGGAATCCGCGAAAATAGACGGAGCTGGCAAGATTCAGATTCTGTTCCACATTACGATTCCAATCATCAAGGATACGGTTATGACCAACACGATGCTGATCACGCTGTCGACACTTGGTACCTTCGGTATGGTATATTCGATGACAGGTACTACGGTACAGACACTTCCGATCTTTATGTACATCCGTGCATTTAAGAACTATGAGCTTGGTTATGGCACCGCAATTTCGATGCTGATACTGGCAATCGGCGTGGTT
Source organism: Clostridiales bacterium (assembly GCA_020859965.1). Taxonomy (GTDB): domain Bacteria; phylum Bacillota; class Clostridia; order Lachnospirales; family Lachnospiraceae; genus Choladousia. Next base: position 844 of record JAJBVF010000182.1, on the reverse strand, counting down.
TTCAGTCTGTTCTATGTGAGAATACAGAAAGACAATGTAAAGGGGTAAGTTATGAGTGAGAAAAGAGATAAAGCAATCGCTTATGCGGTTTTGACAATTCTGGCTATCGTTTTCGCGCTGCCGCTTGCCTGGGTAATTCTGGCGTCTCTTGATACGAACGCGTCTCTGGCGGCGAAGTGGCCGAACATGACACTTGGTAATTACAGATCCGTTGTTACAGATATGACCAATCTGCGGTCGTTTGCGAATGGTCTGTTCATTGCCCTTGGGACAGCAATCCTCGTGGTGATCTTTGCCGGACTGGCGGCCTACGCGCTTTCCAGGTATGAGATGAAGCACAAAAAGCTGTTCATGCTGACAATTCTGTTTATGAATTCCCTTCCGGTGACGACCATTATGGTTCCGGTGTTCCGTATTTTTGTATCGATCGGACTCTATGACAACCGGGTCGGAATCGTGATGTTTATGACGGCCTCGTCGATGCCGTATGCGATCTGGATGATGAAGAACTTTATGGATTCTGTACCGATCTCTCTGGAAGAGGCGGCCTGGGTTGATGGTTCTTCCAGATTGCAGGGCATATGGCGTGTGGTGCTTCCGCTGATGCTTCCGGGTGTATTTACTGTGGCAATCTATACATTCTCCGGCTGTTGGGGGAATTTCTTTGTACCATTTATCCTCCTCTCGAGCAGTGAGAAATATCCGGCTTCCGTTATGCTGTACCAGTTCTTCAGCCAGCATTCTGTGGCTTATGGAGAGTTGGCTGCATACTCGGTAATCTATACGCTTCCTTCTGTTATCCTGTATGTGTTTACGCAGAGATGGATGTCGAAGGGCTTCAGCC
>JAJBVF010000032.1 GCA_020859965.1 Clostridiales bacterium | reverse complement strand
ACATAATCCAGACCGATCTTGTGGCAGTATTCTACAGAAGACGGATCTCCGCCGTGCTCGCCGCAGATACCGAAATGCAGATCCGGATTTGCCGGCTTTCCAAGATCAATTGCCATCTCCATCAGCTTGCCGACGCCATTCTGGTCGAGCTTCGCAAACGGGTCGTTTTCAAAGATCTTCGCATCATAATAGGATGTCAGGAACTTGCTCGCATCGTCACGGGAGAAACCATAGCACATCTGCGTCAGGTCGTTTGTACCGAAGCAGAAGAAATCAGCTTCCTTCGCGATATCCGCAGCTGTCAGAGCCGCACGCGGAATCTCGATCATCGTACCAACCTCATATTTCAGCTCAACGCCAGCCGCTGCAATTTCCTTGTCTGCCACTTCCACAACGGTCTTCTTGACAAACTTCAATTCCTTTGCATCGCCTACCAGCGGAATCATGATCTCCGGAACTACGCTCCAGTCCGGATGCTTCTTCTGTACATTAATTGCCGCACGGATAACAGCCATCGTCTGCATCTTCGCGATCTCCGGGAAGGTAACGTCCAGACGGCATCCGCGGTGCCCCATCATCGGGTTGAACTCGCGCAGTGCATCAATCTGCTTACGAATATGCTCCATACTCTTGTGCTGAGCATCTGCGAGCTTACGAATATCTTCTTCCTCGGTCGGTACAAACTCATGAAGAGGCGGATCCAGGAAACGGATTGTGACAGGATTGCCTTCCATCGCCTCATACAGCGCCTCGAAGTCTGCCTGCTGATACGGAAGAATCTTCTCCAGAGCCGCTTCTCTCTCTTCGGTCGTCTCCGCGCAGATCATCTCACGGAACGCATCGATTCTCTCTTCACCGAAGAACATATGCTCAGTACGGCAAAGACCGATGCCTTCTGCACCAAGCTCGCGTGCTTTACGCGCGTCTCTCGGCGTATCTGCATTCGTCCTTACTTTCAGTTTTCTATAACGGTCTGCCCAGGTCATAATACGTCCAAACTCACCTGCGATCGTCGCATCGACTGTCGGGATCATGCCCTCGTAAACATTTCCGGTCGAACCATCGATGGAAATAGAATCTCCTTCATGGAATTCCTTACCATTCACGGTAAACTTCTTGCTTGCCTCATCCATCACGATATCACCGCATCCGGATACACAGCAGGTACCCATACCACGCGCCACTACTGCCGCATGACTCGTCATACCGCCGCGAACAGTCAGGATGCCCTGTGCACTCTTCATGCCTTCGATATCTTCCGGCGAAGTCTCCAGACGAACCAAAACCACTTTCTCGCCTCTGTTTGCCCATGCCTTCGCATCTTCTGCTGAGAAGACAATCTTGCCGCATGCAGCTCCCGGTGAAGCACCCAGACCTCTGGTCATCGGAACTGCCTTGTGCAGAATATAGGAATCAAACTGCGGATGAAGCAATGTATCAAGGTTGCGCGGGTCGATCATCGCAACAGCCTCTTCCTCTGTCCGCTTGCCCTCATCTACAAGGTCGCAGGCAATCTTCAGAGCTGCCTGTGCTGTTCTCTTGCCGTTACGTGTCTGAAGCATATACAGCTTATTGTTCTCTACTGTAAACTCCATATCCTGCATATCTCTGTAGTGATCTTCCAGAATACCGCAGACTTCTTTAAACTGCTTAAATGCCTCCGGGAACTTCTCTTCCATCTCGGAGATGTGCATCGGTGTGCGGACACCTGCTACCACGTCTTCGCCCTGCGCATTAGTCAGGAATTCACCAAACAGTCCCTTCGCACCGGTCGCCGGATCACGCGTAAATGCAACGCCCGTACCGCAGTCATCGCCCATATTACCGAATGCCATCATCTGTACATTTACCGCAGTACCCCAGGAATACGGGATATCATTGTCGCGGCGGTATACATTTGCACGCGGGTTGTCCCAGGAGCGGAACACAGCCTTGATCGCTTCTACCAGCTGTACCTTCGGATCATCCGGGAAGTCCGATCCGATCTTTGCCTTATACTCTGCCTTGAACTGGTAAGCCAGCTCCTTCAGATCCTCAGCGGTCAGTTCAACATCATGGGTCACACCTTTTTTCATCTTCATCTTGTCGATCAGCTCTTCAAAATACTTCTTGCCGACCTCCATAACTACATCCGAGAACATCTGAATAAAACGGCGATAGCAATCCCATGCCCAGCGCGGGTTACCGGACTTCGCAGAAAGCACTTCCACTACTTCCTCATTCAGACCAAGGTTCAGAATCGTATCCATCATGCCAGGCATAGAAGCTCTCGCACCGGAACGAACAGATACAAGCAGCGGATTCTGGATATCACCAAATTTCTTTCCCGTAATCTCCTCCATCTTTCCGATTGCTTCTACAATCTGGCCCATGATCTCGTCATTGATCTGACGGCCATCCTCATAATACTGTGTGCAGGCTTCCGTCGTGATCGTAAAACCCTGCGGCACCGGAAGACCGAGATTAGTCATTTCCGCGAGATTCGCACCCTTGCCACCGAGCAGATTCCGCATATCCGCGTTCCCCTCGGTAAACATATAAACCCATTTGTTCATTTTGCGTTTCCTCCTGAAATATTTGATTTTGAGTAACAGGATACAGATGCCGCAGCTTCTCTCATGTTCATCTGTACATGCCGGAAGTCCCGACTGGCATCACGTACTCATACATGTATTAATTGTAACATATTTCCATCATCCGTCAAGAAAATCCTCGGATTCTTTTTGAGTTTTTTGTGCATTTTCTTTAGAAACATCTGTGTTTTTTCGTTATCTTTTTGTCATTTTCGTAAGTTTTGTTTAAAAACCTTTTTACCTTTTGCGGACTTTTCTCTCATTCGCAAAAAGATATCGCTCACCGAACTGTGCTCACACACATCTGCTTTCGCACGCAGAAAAGCGCAGCCACCGGGTTCCATACCTTGCGGCCGCGCCTCTTAATTGAAGGATAACAGAAAAAACCGCCTGATCCGCTATTATCATTTTAAAAACTGTCACAAAATGACCTGCTCATCCTGCGGCAGATCCTTATTTTCTGTAAGTGCTGCGATTCAGTACAAGATGTTTCGGCACACCGTTTACCATCAGCGGAGTCAGCTCGCCAAGAATAAGCGGACGTGCATACTCTACATAACCATCGCCAATATCGGTGC
>JAJBVF010000009.1 GCA_020859965.1 Clostridiales bacterium | reverse complement strand
GGTAATACAGAGCGTCTGCATCGAGGTATCCGCCATTTACACCAGCGGCTGGGGCCTCCCAATTGAGATTGGCTACACCATCAGCAATGGCATACTCGACATTAGTTACAGGCAGTGGGGTATCCCAACCTGCGTATTCATAGAGATATGTGTAGGGGGAATAGCCGCTGTCATTATTGGTGACCACGCAATAATAATGGTTGTCATTGGTCAAATCCATGGAAACTGACACGCTCTGACCTGGTTGGCATTGACCCTCGTATTGGATTTCACCATCTACCAACAATTGAGTACCGACATTGCCAGATAAAGTGCCAAGGGCGTAAGTCTTGTTGGGCACATTGAAAGTGATAGTAGCTGAGGTAGCTCCGGGCTCGGAGTAAGAAACAGCCAAGTTGCTAACGGCTGCTGGAGCATCGGCTGGAGCGCCGTTATCCAGGGAATAAATACCTACTATTTCTTGGCCATTAGGAAGATATTGAACTAAGGTAGCCTCGCCTGTCTCAATATCGACCAGATGTAGAGCGGCTCCTTGGTCAGTGATAGCTGCCCACACCAAAGAATTAGTGAGACCATCATAAATAGCCGACTGATTGTAACCAAGCACATTCACACCAGTAGAACCTACATAGGATGTCACGCCGTTTTTCTTGTTCACCTTGTAGAGGTCCCCATCAGCACTGATGCCATAGATGTAGCCATTTGGATGGGCAGCCATTGCGTAGAGCTGGAATTTGCTGCGCCAGCTGGCTATGATTTCGAGCTCAAGATTCTCGCGATTGAAAGTAGACCAATACAAGCCAGTAAGATCTTCGTTGTACTGGAGTGCATAGATGGTATCATCAAGAGGATCATAACACATCACTGATGGGATGAGTTCGTAGGTGCCATTAGCCTCCACCATATTTTGGCGACGTTCTACATAGTTCTCAACATCGAAATCATAATAGCATACAGCATCGATGTAGCCGAAAACTGAGGCAACACGGCCTCCATAGAATCCGGTACGAGCATAAGTGCCAGCATACAGATCGTAGGCGAAATTAGTGAGCAGTGGAGTGTCGGTTACTCCATCGCTGGATATGTCAAACTTGTAGATACCCATGGGTATCTCGGTCTGAGAATAGTTGTTGAAATCGACGTGGCTGATGAGATTGCCGTAGAATGTACGACCCTTGAGAGTGCCGAGAGATTGTGCTTGGGCTTTTGCTGCCACAGCCTTTGGCTGGACGACAGGTGCTGTTGTGCGCAAGGCATAGTGCTCGCTCAAGTCCGCTCTCATCGCGGTACTTTTCGGCACCAGCATAGCCAGGGCAGGCAGCGATACTGCCGCCAACCCGGTAATAGCTAAAGATTTAAGATTCATAAAGATATATTTTATTGTTGAATATATTTGCTGATTTGGTATTTGTCACTCACCTTTTCAACCATGATGTAGATTCCTGGAGCTGGAGTGGCATTGGTAGGTATAAGGCGTCCGTCAAGGGAGAAAATTTCTATTGTCCTATCAGGATTAGCCAAAATAGATTCTATAGAGGCATAAGGTATGATTTCGACTTCAATATAATCGTGGAGACGCATATTGTCTTCGTCGATGACTGAGAGTAACCATATTCCAGGATCCACATTGAATACATCCTCAAAATCGATAGTGTCACTTTGGCCAGGCATCAAATCGATTATGTAGGCTTCGCCTTCTGCCACTTTCTTGCGTGTAGTGGCATCGTAGAGAGCCAGTTTCACCGAACCATAATATTCGCTTTCTCCTTGATTCGTTATTACTGCGGTCACCGAACTATAATCGCTCTGCATAATAGGGGCATTCACTGTCAGACTCTCTGCGGTCAGAGAATAATATCCAGGTGAAGAAAATTTTATCACATTGTCCGAGACTGACATGTTCAACGCATTAGGGAGTCCTACGTAGGTATCGCGTATTTTTTCCCAATTGACCCCGCCATTCCAACGGCAGATGGGATGCAACTTGTACTCGCCTTCAGTAATCTCGGGGAAGTACACTTGTCCGTAATCGACTGTAAACATGGCTTCGTCTTGAGATAGAGAGAAATCAGTAGGCCCCTCGATTACCTCTAAGAGTAAACCATCCTCAGTGTATATGCCAAGTCCCAGGTCAAATTGGGCATCTCTCCAGCCTGCGTTATAGATACGGCCATTAAGTTTGACAGTGGTCGATTCTCCAATTCCTATCTTTGAGGGAGTACAGCGCAAAGCTTCATCTGACACGAGCGATAGGGCAGGTTCAGACCCATCATCTGCTGGTTTGATTCCCGTAATCACAAGCTGCTTGGAGTTAAAACCTCCAGCCGACCCTCCAATTCCTAATTCATAAGGAGTGAGGGCTGTGGTGCGGAAATATCCATTACCCATGCCGCTCCATCCCCAGTTGACATGGAACAAGCCCTGATTGTCGTAGCCATCAAAAACGAATGCATGGCCACCCTCTGGAGTATATCCAGTGACGTACACAGGCAGTCCTTGGTTGAGGTCACCACGGATAGCACCCTCCCAGTCTACAATTGAATAATTGTTGCGCAGGCGATAGTGCACGCCTTGGTCATAACGAAAATGAGTAGTCAGGGCCTCACACCAATTAATAGAATAGGCACCGCTCTCTTCGCCATAATCCATGCTTATGGCTACGCCGCAATCATACATTAACTTAGCAACAGCTAATCGAGCATCTTCAGGACTGTCCTCGTCATAGGTGGGTAGCATTGCATCCCATGCGTATTGGCTTTGGCTATAGTCAACTGTAAGTTCTCCGATTGATGAATTTACCAGAGGCGTAAAGGTATGGATACCCTCGCCTACATCAGGCCAGCGATGGTAGTACATGATTTGAGCCATTGCTGTGGCTGCGCATCCTGTGGCAGCTCTTACATTTCCATAGTAGGTCGGGCATAAATCGTTGTAGGGTGAATTTTGATCCCATGCAATTTGACCCAGCAGAGGTGCTACTGACGAGTCTAATGATGAGTCGGATGTATAAGGGTCTGAGCCATTATCTCTCATCGTTTGGATTTCTTGGGCATAAGCCTCCAAGGTCAAAACCATTGCCTCAGGGAGAACGTCTGGCCAAACCCGCTCATCTCCGTAAGCCAGCATTGGTGTGGGGGAATCCTCAGCGCTCAATA
>JAJBVF010000515.1 GCA_020859965.1 Clostridiales bacterium | reverse complement strand
CCGAAGAATGTCAGGTCCCAAACAATCCCAGTGCTTATCACCAGTTTGCCCCAGATGAAGAGCAGGATGAAAGCCATCGATACCGATCCGACATCACCGGCAAAGAGCTTCGCTTTCTTGCGGAAGTTGAAGAAGCAGAACACCAAGGCGCTGATTCCAGCAATCCAAATCAAGTCGGCATTGACAAAGTCCAACTTCTGATTTACTATGGCCAAAGGTATCAGCACTGCCAACGAGTACGCTCCAGTGATGCCGTTGATGCCGTCCATGAAGTTGTAGGCGTTGATTATGCCAGTGCATACGATCAGCGCGGCAATGACAATCCACCAATCCTCAATGTTGAGGATCCCTATTTGGTGGAACATCAGCAGCATTGCGGTGAACTGCACCGCTATCCTTACGCGGTTAGGCACCGAATGCACGTCATCAGCAAAACTTACCATTGAAATCAGGGACAATCCAAAGATGAACCATGGATATTGCCAACCAGAAACAACGAAAAAGCACAGAGCTCCCAAAAAGAAAATGATTCCTCCGCCCCTCAAAGTAATCCGGGTATGCGATGACCTTTGGTTGGGCTTGTCAATGATGTTGTACTTGTCGGCAACCTTGAAATAAAGCAGCTCCATTCCTACCAGAGCAGCGGCGATCAATAATAGAGAAATCCGCATGATGATATAAGTCAGTTAATTTTGAAGTTCTCAATCACCGACAGGGGTACCCAGCCGAGCTCTTTCTTGGCTTTCTCGTTAGAGAATGTCAATGATTCAGTGATTTTAGTCAATTTTGAGGAGTTTATCGGAGCCCTTGTTCCCATCAAATCTCCAACCAATGCGATGGGTTTGGCCATCCACATAGGGATCGACAGCGGAGTTTTCTTTCCGAGCTGTCGGCTGATTGAGATTTCCAACTCGCGAAACGAAGGGTTCTGATCATCGCAGACATTATATACGCCCCCTTTCTTTACAAGCAGAGGCAACAAGCGAGCTATATCCTGAGCCATCAGTACGCTTTTCCTCGCTTTTCCTCCCGCAATCGACAGGTACTTACCAGTCTTGATGCCGCTTATCATGGCTCCGAGGTTCCCTGGAGGATTCGGCCCAGCTATCAGCGAAGGCCGCACTATGGCCAGCTTGCACTCATTCTTCTCGCACCAATCGGCCAAATAATCCTCCGCCATGATCTTGCTCTTTGCATAGGGGGTATCCCCGTTCCTCGGATGCTTCTCGTCAATCAGCTCTCCCGATTCGCAGCCGTAGACAGCCACTGTGCTTATGAACACGATCGCCTTGGGGGTTCCGCATCTCTCCAAAGCCTTGCAGAGATTCACAGTGCCTTGGTAATTCACATCGTAAAAGGCTTGGGCCTCAGCTTCGTTCCTCGGCACCACATGTGCCTTTCCGCAAGCGTGAAGCACCACATCGTACATCCTTTTGATTTCCGGGATTTCCTTGGCAAGGTCGGCTTTCAGTTCATCTTCCGGAGTGATTCCGCAAGTTGTTATTTCATAATTCTTGTTCAGCAGCGGTATGATGCATTTGCCGAGAAAGCCCGTGCCTCCTGTGATTAGCATTGATTCCATAATTCCGACTTATATATCTAAGAATTTTTTCAGTATGATGTCTTTGCCGTATTTCTTTTCGGCCAATTCGCGGCTTCTCTTTCCCATTCTCCTAAGCTCCTCTTTGTCCTTAAGGGTAAGCGAGCGCAGGAATTCTATAGCCTTTTCCCGCTCATTGATGTCGAAAACGTAGCCGATTCGGTTCTCCTTCACCGTAAGGGCGATTTCCGATTCGGGGTCCCCGATGAAGAGTATGGGTTTTCCGGCAGCCATTATGTTGTAGCTCTTCGACGGCACTCCCAATCCGTACATTCCCTTCGCCAAAGTGACAATGGCCAAATCGCAACTGTTCAGCACGTCGCTTTGCGCAGCCCTCGGATAGGGACCCTTGAACGTTACCCCTTGGATGGCGTTTTTCTCCACCATTTCCTTAAGCTTGCCCTCAAACGCGCCGCTGCCCCACAATTCAAGTTTGACATTGGGATTATCCGCTTCTCTGTAAATGGATAAGAACTCATCCAAGCCTTGAACTCTGCCTAGATTGCCAGCGAATTGAATCGTAATCTCGTCTCCGCTGTCCCTATATTCAGCGTCGATGATGTCAATGTCTGCCCAGTTTTCAATTATCCTTATGCTTGACGGATTGTCTCCCTTGCAAGCCTTATCCCTGAGCAGCGACTTCATGTCCCGGCCCAAAGCTATCAGGGAATCAGCCTCGGCGTATGCCTTGTCAAAGACTGATTTGAGCCTTGAATAAGCGAGTTTCGGAAGCTTTATGCCAGCCGCCCTCGTATTCTCAGGGAACACGTCGTGCACCAGAATGGAGAAGTCGAATCCCACCTTTCGGTGCAGCTTCCCCACTATCACCAACAGCGGGGCAGGATTTGTGACTATCAATACCTTGTCCTCTGGCTTAACGTTGGCTTTCAGGAGCTTCCCAAACTTTCTGCTCAGCAAGATGAATCTCAACAATTTCCCTGAAAGGGAATTCTTGTTGAAATCGGGCAACTCAGCTCTTGTAACCTTTACATTATCATCGAGCTTGAAACCCTGGCCCTTGAATTTTCGGCTTTTGTCATAGGTCTCGGGCCCGGCCAGCACGTTGACTTCGTACCTTGCGGACAAGGCATTGGCTATTTCCCCCATGATGAACGCCGTCGACGTTTCTTCCGGAGGAAACAGCTCGGAGATAATCCAAATCCTCTTCATTTCCTCCACACCATCTTATTTACCACGGTGACGTAGCTTTGGATGATCTTGACAACCACGGTGCTCACATCCTCGTCGACGTAGACATCAACTGGCTTGCCGTGGTCGCCGTTGCGATTCATGGCGATGGCGGTGTCGACGGCTTGCAACAGGCTCTTCTCATCGATTCCGGCAAGGATAAATCCGCCGTTGTCAAGCGATTCGGGGCGCTCAGTGCTGGTGCGTATGCACACTGCGGGGAACGGATGGCCGATCGAGGTGAAGAAGCTGCTCTCTTCGGGCAACGTGCCGGAGTCGCTGATCACAGCTGCGGCATGCATCTGCAGGCAGTTGTAGTCGTGTAATCCCAGGGGCTCATGGCGCATCACCAGAGGGTCGAGTTCGAAGCCCGAC
>JAJBVF010000337.1 GCA_020859965.1 Clostridiales bacterium | reverse complement strand
CGAACGCGCAGACGCGGGGAGCGGCCCAGTACAATCCGATCGTCGGCGACGCGCAGAACAACGCGACGGAGCTCTTAAAAAATGCCAACCTCGATGGGGAACGGGAGCGCGAAAAAGCGCGCCAGGAAGCGCAGGCCGAGATTGGCGATCTTGCTATGCAGGCCGCTGTCAAGATCGTGTCGAGTGCCAATTCGGACATGACGGATGAAGAGATTTACAACGAGTTTTTGAAAAAGACGGAGGAGTAGTATGACACAGACAGCTTCCAGATATGTAAGAGTGTTGTGGGAGCTTGGCATCTCACAGGACAGTGCCGGGGATACTCTGTCTATTTTTGAAGAGTCGCCGGAGCTTAAGGACGTCCTTTGTAATCCGGAGATCTATCTGGACAAAAAGGATGAGATCGTGGATCGTATCTTTCCGGAGGACATGCGCAATTTTATGAAGGTCCTCTGCCGGAATAGTTGTGTGCCGTCCGTAGAAGAGATCATGTCGGAGTATCAGATCTATGCCAACACACACAACCGGATCGTAAACGCGACACTTACATATGTGACCCCTCCGAACGACGAGCAGATGGAAGGGATCAAAAAGTTCCTCTTAAAGACCTATGACGCACAGGACGTCGATCTGAAAGAGTGTCAGGATCCTTCTTTGGTCGGAGGATTTATATTGACCGTCGGCGACCAGGAATACGACTGGAGCCTGCGGGAACGCATGAATGCGTTAGGGAAGAAGTTAACAGGAGGTGAGGATTGATGAGCACGATCAATTCAAATGAGATCATCTCGATCTTGAAAGAGGAGATCCAGGATTTCGATTTTGAGACAAAAGATCGTGAGGTCGGTACTGTTATATGGTGCGGTGACGGCATTGTCACGGTATACGGCATCGATCAGGCCATGTACGGGGAAGTCGTTGTCTTTGAGAACGGCGTCAAGGGTATGGTGCAGGATGTGCGGTCCGGTGAGATCGGCGTTATCCTGTTTGGCCAGGATATCGGAGTCGGCGAAGGTACCAAAGTTATGAGGACGAAAAAAATGGCCGGGTTACCGGTTGGAGATAAATGTGTCGGCAGGGTGATCAATGCATTGGGCGCGCCGATCGACGGCGGAGGGGATATTCAGACGGATGAATATCGAGCCATCGAGGAGCCTGCACCGGGGATTGTGGACCGGCAGTCCGTCAGCGTTCCCATGGCGACGGGCATTTTAGCCATTGACTCCATGTTCCCGATCGGCAGGGGACAGAGAGAGCTGATCATCGGTGACCGGCAGACGGGAAAGACATCTATTGCAGTAGATGCGATCATCAACCAGAAGGACAACGGTGTGATCTGTATCTATGTTGCGATCGGACAGAAAGCGTCCAACATCGCAAAGCTGGCACAGACGTTAAAGCAGTATGATGCCATGTCGCATACCATTATCGTGGCGGCTATGGCCAGCGATCCTGCTCCGCTGCAGTACATTGCCCCGTATGCGGGGACGGCGATGGCGGAGTACTTTATGCATCAGGGCAAGGACGTGCTCATTGTCTACGATGACCTGTCCAAGCATGCGGTGGCTTACCGCGCATTGTCCCTTTTACTGGAGCGTCCCCCCGGACGTGAAGCTTACCCGGGCGATGTGTTCTATCTGCATTCCAGACTGTTGGAGCGTGCCAGCCACTTAAGCGACGAGCTGGGAGGCGGCTCTATCACAGCCCTTCCGATCATTGAGACGCAGGAAGGGGATGTCTCGGCATATATTCCGACGAACGTGATCTCGATCACGGACGGCCAGATCTTTTTGGAGACCGATCTGTTCTTCGCGGGCCAGCGGCCGGCAGTTAATGTCGGGTTGTCCGTGTCCCGTGTCGGCGGCGATGCCCAGACAAAGGCCATGAAGAAGGCTGCCGGCAGTATCCGTATCGATCTGGCACAATATCGTGAAATGGAATCCTTCACACAGTTCAGCTCCGATCTGGATGAAGGGACAAAAGAAGAGCTGGAATACGGCGACGGCCTGATGGAGCTCTTAAAACAGCCGCTGTATCATCCACTTTCCATGGCGGATCAGGTGGTCATACTCTGGATATCCACGCACAAGCTCTTATTGAATGTGCCGAAGAAAAATATAAAAAAGGTGCAGGGAGATCTGGTTCACTATTTTTCCACTGCGTTTGCGGATATCATGGATGAGATCAAGGAGAAGCAGGAATTATCGGATGAGCTTGGCCAACGTATTTTGGATGAGGCCCAATCATTCCTGAACACGCATGCCGATGAGTACGGCATAGTGGAGAAAAAAGAGGACAGCGCTGCAGCGGGCAGCAGCGACAGCAGCACGGACAGCAGCGACAGCGCTGCAGCGGACAGTGAAGCCGGAAGCGACAGCAGCACGGACAGTGACGCCAGTGCCAACAGCAGCAGTTCGGACAGTGACGCCAGTGCCAACAGCAGCAGTTCGGACAGCAGCGACAGTAGTGACAGCACTGCAGAGGGCAGTGATGCCGGCAGTGACAGCGCAGACAGCAGCGACACCGGCAGTGACACCGGTGCTGCAGACAGCGACGAGAAATAACTTAAGGGTGACGGCATGGCTAGTGCACAGGAAATCAACAACCGAATGAAGAGCATCCAGGATACGATGAAGATCACGAACGCGATGTACATGATCTCTTCGTCCAAGATGCGTCAGGCGAGAGCGAGCCTTGAGGCGACGGAACCGTACTTTTTCGCGCAGCAAAGGGCGATATCCCGCTTTATCGATGATATCCCGGATAGTCGGGATATCTATTTCGGAAAAGACATCCCTCCGGAAGAGATGACCAGAGGTTATATCGTGGTCACGGCGGATAAAGGTCTGGCCGGCGCATACAATCACAACGTCTTAAAGCTGGCTGAGGACGAGATTTCAAAGCCGGGCAGGACTAAGCTCTATGTGATCGGTGAACTCGGGCGCCAGCATTTCCTCAGTAAACATATGGATGTTGACGGAACATTTGCCTACACAGCCCAGAATCCGACCATGTTCCGCGCGAGGCGGATCCAGGATGAAATGCAGGAGCTCTATTTAAGCGATGAGCTGGACGAAGTCTACATCATTTATACGAGGATGGTCACCACGTTTCAGATGGAAACGGTGATATGGCGTATGATTACCTTAAAAAGAGGAATGTATCAGAAAAC
>JAJBVF010000236.1 GCA_020859965.1 Clostridiales bacterium | reverse complement strand
TGTAAAAAAGAATGGAGCACAGGTGAGCGGACCGGTGCCGCTTCCGACGAAGAAGGAAGTAGTTACGATTCTTCGTGCGGTACACAAGTACAAAGACTCCAGAGAGCAGTTCGAGCAGAGAACCCACAAGAGACTGATTGACATTATCACACCGACCCAGAAGACGGTAGATGCGCTGTCGAGACTGGAAATGCCGGCTGGTGTGTATATCGATATCAAAATGAAGCAGAAATAATTCTGCGAAACAGTAATGAGGCAAATCCTATTTGGGTTGAGATAGACTCCTCAGACTAGGATGATTGTGTGAACTGGTTTCACATAATCCGCTGTAGAAAAACAGGAGGCAAAGGAATGAAGAAAGCAATTTTAGCAACAAAAGTCGGAATGACTCAGATCTTCGACGACAATGGTTTACTGATTCCGGTGACCGTCCTTCAGGCTGGACCTTGCGTGGTGACGCAGGTGAAGACTGTTGAGAAGGATGGCTACAGCGCAGTTCAGGTCGGTTTTGTTGACAAGAGAGAAAAACTTGTGAACAAGCCGCAGAAGGGCGCATTTGACAAGGCTGGTGTTTCTTACAAGAGATATGTAAGAGAGTTTCGTCTGGATGATGCGGAAACCTATGAGGTGAAGCAGGAAATCAAAGCGGATGTATTCGCGGCTGGCGAGAAGGTAGACGCCACAGCTGTTTCCAAGGGAAAAGGTTTCCAGGGCGCGATCAAGAGACATGGGCAGCACAGAGGCCCGATGGCGCATGGTTCCAAATATCATCGTCACGCAGGCTCCAACGGTGCAGCATCGGATCCGAGCCGCGTATTTAAGGGTAAGAAGATGGCAGGACACATGGGTGCCGAGAAGGTTACCGTTCAGAACCTTGAAGTGGTACGTGTGGACGCTGAAAATAATCTGATTCTGGTTAAAGGCGCAGTTCCGGGACCGAAGAAAGCGCTTGTTACATTGAAGAATACTGTAAAGACCGGAAAGTAAGCCTTGAGACAGGAAAGGAGGAAAACACAGATGGCTAATGTATCTGTTTATAATATGGAAGGCAAAGAAGTCGGCCAGATGGAGCTGAATGATGCCGTATTTGGTGTAGAAGTAAATGAGCATCTGGTACATCTTGCGACTGTAAGCCAGCTTGCAGGCAAACGCCAGGGCACACAGAAAGCGAAGACCCGTTCTGAGGTTTCCGGCGGCGGAAAGAAGCCGTGGAGACAGAAGGGTACCGGACATGCAAGACAGGGTTCGATCCGTGCTCCGCAGTGGAAAGGCGGCGGCGTAGTATTCGCTCCGGTTCCCAGAGATTACACCTTCAAGATGAATAAGAAGGAAAAGAGACTGGCTCTGAAGTCTGCACTGACAACCAGAGTACAGGAGAATAAGATGATCGTTCTTGACGAACTGAAGTTCTCGGAGATCAAGACGAAAAACATGAAGGCAGTTCTGGATGCGCTGAAAGTCAGCAAGGCACTGGTTATCCTTGAGGAGAACGATCAGAAGGTTGTGCTTTCCGCAAGAAACATCCCGAATGTAAAGACTGCCCTGACAAATACGATCAATGCGTATGACATTTTGAAATATGACACAGTAGTGGCTTCTAAGGCTGCTGTGGAAGCGATCGAGGAGGTGTATGCGTAATGGCAGATATCAAGTATTATGACGTGATCCTGAAACCGGTCATCACGGAGAAGAGCATGGGCGCTATGGCTGAGAAAAAATACACTTTCCTGGTTCATCCGGATGTGACAAAGTCTCAGGTAAAAGAAGCGGTTGAGAAAATGTTTGATGGCGCTAAAGTAAAAAATGTAAACACCATGAACCTTGAGGGCAAGACGAAACGCCGCGGCATGACTTACGGCAAGACCGCAAAGACAAAGAAAGCAATTGTTACGCTGACAGAAGACAGTAAGGATATTGAGATCTTCGAAGGACTGTAAGATATTGCGAACAGCCAGGTTCATCGTATAACCAGAAAGGAGAAACATCATGGGAATCAAAACCTATAACCCATATACACCTTCCAGAAGGCATATGACCGGTTCTGATTTTTCGGAGATTACAAAGAAGACTCCGGAGAAATCTCTGACCGTGTCTCTGAAAAAGAATTCCGGACGGAATAATCAGGGTAAGATTACAGTAAGACATCATGGAGGCGGCTCCAGAAGAAAATACAGACTTGTAGATTTTAAGAGAAATAAGGACGGCATTCCGGCAAAGGTACTTGGTATCGAATATGATCCGAATCGTTCCGCAAATATTGCTCTGATCTGCTACGCAGATGGTCAGAAATCCTACATTCTTGCACCGCAGGGAATGCAGGTTGGCTGGACTGTTATGAACGGAGCAGAGGCAGAAGTACGTGTTGGCAATTGCCTGCCGCTTTCCGCAATTCCGGTAGGTACAATGCTGCACAACATCGAGCTTTATCCGGGTCACGGCGGACAGATGGTTCGCTCCGCAGGCAATAGCGCGCAGCTGATGGCGAAGGAAGGCAAGTATGCGACATTGAGACTTCCGTCCGGTGAGATGAGAATGGTTCCGATCGGATGCCGTGCGACTGTCGGTGTGGTTGGCAATGGAGACCACAACCTGATCAATATCGGTAAAGCAGGAAGAAAGCGCCACATGGGCGTACGTCCGACCGTCCGCGGTTCTGTTATGAACCCGAATGACCATCCGCATGGCGGTGGTGAAGGAAGAGCTCCGGTAGGACGTCCGGGTCCGAGCACACCGTGGGGCAAGCCTGCTCTTGGTCTGAAGACAAGAAAGCAGAAGAAGGCTTCCAATAAGCTGATCGTAAGAAGAAGAGACGGTAAAGCAATGTAATACAGAGACAGCATATAGTTGCTGTCATTCAATGCACACGGCCGCAAGAACAGGGCAGTACGCGCAGGTTTGCGGTCGGCGCATAAGAGGCGACCGACAGTCGTTTCTTATATTTAGTCCTAAGAGTATAAGGAGGTAAACAATGGCTCGTTCACTGAAAAAAGGACCATTTGCTGATGAGAGTCTGCTGAAGAAAATAGATGCAATGAACGCTTCGGGGAGCAAGCAGGTAATCAAGACCTGGTCCCGCCGTTCCACGATTTTCCCGTCGATGGTTGGACATACCATCGCAGTGCATGACGGAAGAAAGCATGTTCCGGTATATATCACAGAGGATATGGTAGGC
>JAJBVF010000579.1 GCA_020859965.1 Clostridiales bacterium | reverse complement strand
ATATTACCCCTTATGGCGTGAATGGAGATGGCTTTATCGATTATGATCAGGTGAGAAGAATTGCACTGGAGTGCCGTCCAAAACTGATCGTTGCAGGTGCAAGCGCTTACGCGCGTACCATCGATTTCAAACGTTTTCGTGAAATTGCGGATGAAGTGGGAGCATATCTTATGGTAGATATGGCTCATATTGCGGGACTTGTGGCTGCAGGCGTGCATCCGAGCCCGGTTCCATATGCGCATGTTACGACGACAACTACTCATAAAACCCTGCGTGGACCGCGTGGCGGCCTGATCTTATCCGATGCCGAATTTGCAAAGAAGGTAAATTTCAACAAAGCAGTGTTCCCGGGGACACAGGGTGGTCCTCTGATGCATGTCATTGCGGCAAAGGCGGTCTGCTTTAAGGAAGCACTTCAGCCGGAATTTAAAGTATATGGAGAAAATATAGTAAAGAATGCGAAGACGCTTTGTGCGGGACTGATGAATCGTGGAATCCGGATTGTTTCCGGCGGTACAGACAATCATCTGATGCTGGTCGATCTCACCAGTGTTGGAAAAACCGGTAAGGAAGTGGAGAATCTGCTGGATTCTGTAAATATTACCTGCAATAAAAATACGATCCCAAATGATCCGCAATCTGCGTTTGTGACAAGCGGCGTCCGTCTGGGGACACCTGCTGTGACGTCACGCGGAATGAATGAGGCAGATATGGATATTATTGCGGAAGCGATTTCTGTGATGCTGAAAGAAGAACCAGGCTGTGAAGGCAAGGCAAAGGCTTTGGTGAAATCCCTGACAGATAAGTATCCTCTGATCTGATAAATCTGTCTGAATAGACTGTGGCCTGTGATATTCTGAAATATATATTAAAACAGATAAAAGGAAGATTTTCGATCTGATCTGACAGACAATTCGATGTCTTCCTTTTTTTGTACACGGGGCGAAGAATAGATATGATATTTTTGTGAAGTTTAAGAAGTCTTAAGAAAAATTGAATTACTTTTGGTTCTGGATGTGATATAGTATAAAAGAATTTATTCACTCCGAAGGGAAGACAATCTATGAAAAAGGTAATGATTACAATTCTTATATTAGCAGTACTTGGAGCAGGAGGGTATGGTGCTTATTACTATTATACGGAGAATGTTGCTGGTTCTCAGGGCCGCGTTTCATCTTCCAGTGAAGACGCCGTATATGTGGAGAAGGTTTCCGTGATCACCGGATATGGCAGTGGAAATGGTCTGACCGAACGTTACAGCGGCGAAGTTGAAGCACAGGCTACGCTCGAAATTAAGCTGGATTCGGATCGTACACTGGATGAATGTTATGTAAAAGAAGGCGACATCGTTGAAGAAGGGCAGGAGCTTTTCTCCTATGATACTCAGGAAGAAGAGGATCAGATCGCGCAGGACGAGATTGATATCGAGAAAAATGAGATGAGTATCGAGGCAAATGAGACACAGATTGCCCAGTATGAGAAAGATATGTCCAGCTATACGGATGAAGATGATAAGCTTGAGATCTCTCTTCAGATCATGTCTCTACAGAACGAGAATCGTTCCCTGGAATATGAAAATCAGTCGAAGGAATTGGAAATTGAGAGCCTGCAGGAGTCTATCGATGAGGCGGTTGTGACCGCAGAGATGGGCGGGCTGGTTCAGAAGATTTCTGATTCTGACGATTCATCGGATTATTATTCTGATAGTGACTCGGCATATATTACGATCCTGGCTGAAGGCGATTATCGGATTAAGGGCACAGTAAATGAACTGAATTATGATAATCTGTATGAAGGTATGGAGATGATCGTCTATTCGCGTGTGGATTCCTCTCTGACATGGACAGGTATTATTGATGAGATCAGCACGGAAAATGATGAAGAAGAGGAAGATTCCTACTATTATTATAGTTCCTCTTCATCGGATACGTCGACTTATTCTTTCTATGTGGAACTGGACAGCTCTGACGGTCTTTTGCTTGGTCAGCATGTTTATATGGAAGCAAATACCGGGCAGAGTGACAAAAGTGGTCTGTGGCTGGAAGAGTTTTACATTATGGAAGAGGATGATGGCGCATGTGTCTGGCTGGCCAATACCTCAAATGTGATCGAAAAGCATGCGATTACTCTTGGCGAATATGATGAAGAGATGGCAGAGTATGAGATCCTGGATGGCCTGGAGGCAGATGATTACATTGCGTTCCCAACAGATGGAATTTCAGAAGGAGATCCTGTGGTCTATAGTGATATTGCTGTAGTATCGGATGATGACAGCGACGATGAAGAATATTATGATGCGGATGATGACGAAGAGTATTATGATGCAGACGATGATGAAGACAGTGATTTTTACTATAATGTGGATGACGAAGAATATTATGATCTGGATGATGAGGATTGGGACGACGAGGATTGGGACGACGAGGATTGGGACGACGAAGACTGGGACGATGAGGATTGGGATGATGAAGAGTATTCTGATGAAGATCTGGTGTATGATGCAGATGCAGAGGAATACATATATGAGGATGAATGACAGCATTACTGCCGCGTCTGGTCTTTTTAAGGCGGTTCGTTGTGGCGGGACAGTATGAGAAATGTGTGTGAAGGAGCGTAAAAGCCTTATGATATTGAAACTGGAACATATTTATAAGGATTATCCTCTGGGGAAAATGACGGTTCCGGCATTAAAGGATGTCAGCCTTCATGTAGAAGAGGGAGAATATCTGGCAGTTATGGGACCTTCCGGTTCCGGAAAGTCTACTCTTATGAATATTATTGGATGCCTGGATCGCCCTACTTCTGGATTTTATGAATTATCCGGTCAGGATGTCATGACTCTGAATGACAATCAGCTGGCAGATCTTCGCCTTAAGAGCCTTGGCTTTGTTTTTCAGAATTTCCAGCTGCTTCCACGTATGAGCGCTTTGGATAATGTTGCATTGCCGCTGGTATATGCCGGTGTGAGAAAAAAAGCTCGTCGGCAGAAAGCAAGGGAAGCGCTGGTGCGGGTAGGGCTGGAAGAACGGGTCAGCTTCCGTCCAACCCAGCTCTCGGGTGGTCAGAAGCAAAGGGTGGCCATTGCCCGGGCAATGGTAAATCAGCCTTCGATTCTTCTGGCGGATGAACCTACAGGAGCTCTTGATTCGAAATCCGGTCTGCAGATCATGGAATTGTTTCAGA
>JAJBVF010000560.1 GCA_020859965.1 Clostridiales bacterium | reverse complement strand
CAAAAGCGGAGACGCTGCTTTACTGTGCGCTGATCGGTTATATCCATTACGAAGCACCGGTTGAGGAACAGAATTTTGCTACTCTGATCGAATTTCTGAATGCGATGGAAGTGAGGGAGGATGATGAGGACTTTGAGAATCCGGTGGATCTGATGTTTAAGGAGCTGAAACGGAAAAAGCCAAATCATTTTGCAGTGCGGCAGTACGCCAAATTTAAACTTGCTGCCGGAAAAACCTTAAAGTCCATCCTTGTGAGCTGCGGTGCTCGTCTGGCTCCGTTCGATATTGACGAGCTTCGGGAGATTACGTCTTATGACGAGCTGGCACTGGATACAGTCGGTGACAGGAAAACAGCTCTGTTTCTGATTATGTCGGATACGGATGCCACGTTCAATTTCCTGATTTCCATGATCTACACACAGCTCTTTAACCTGTTGTGTGAGAAAGCGGACGATGTGTACGGCGGCAGGCTCCCGGTCCATGTGCGGTGCCTGATTGATGAGGCGGCGAACATCGGGCAGATTCCGAACCTGGAAAAACTGGTGGCAACCATCCGGAGCCGTGAGATTTCTGCTTGTCTGGTATTGCAGGCGAAAAGCCAGCTGAAAGCAATCTACAAGGACAACGCCGACACAATCATTGGAAATATGGACAGCCAGATTTTCCTGGGCGGTTCGGAGCCTACCACGCTGAAAGAATTGAACACGGCTCTGGGCAAGGAAACGATTGATATGTTCAATACCTCGAATACAAGAGGGAACAGTCCATCGTATGGGCAGAACTATCAAAAACTCGGTCATGACCTTGCTTCGATTGATGAGCTTGCGGTGCTGGACGGCGGGAAATGTATCTTGCAGCTGCGTGGTGTCCGTCCGTTTTTGTCGGATAAGTATGACCTGACACAGCATCCGAATTATAAGTATACGTCTGACGCTGACCCAAAGAATGCTTTTGACATCGAAGCATTCCTGCACAGGGAAATGGAGCTGCAGCCAGATGAGATGTTTGATTCGGTCGATATGGATGTCGAAGAACAGATGGAAAAGAAACAGACAGAGCGGCGGAAAAATAAAGCCGCTGCCCTGTAATGTTAATAATTCGCTGACAGCGGGAAAGGAGGTGCTATATGGCTGACAGGAACGAAAGGACAGCTCCTGCGTGGCATGGTGCTCCGCAGGGACGCACGGGTGCGGATGAGGTTACCATCAAATTCGGGAAAGGGCTGGTAGGTGATGTATTTACCTCAAAGAAGTCCGGCAAAGAGCTTGTGGAAGTGTCGATTCCGAACTCGGACCCATCGGATAAGAGACCGTGGGCGAGATTTGTGGTTGCTCCCGGCATGATCCATGACAATAAGTTTGGAAAAGGTGTCTGGATGAAGCTGCCGAGAGACGGAACAACGAGAGTTTCCCGTAACGTACTGCAGGGGCAGGACGAGAACGGCAGGAACATCTGGAAAAGAGAGAGCAGCGATGTTCCCAACACGGAACTGAAAGAGATGGTGGAGTTTTACCGCGAGAAGTCGCGCGGCTCCGTGCTTTCTGATCTTGACGGGAAGCGGGCGGCAGCAGCGGATGCTGCAAGGACTGCCCCGCGGCAGGCATCACGACCAAAGGAAGCCGCAAGGTAATGCGGCAGAAAAAATGATTTTGGCAGAGAATATCCCCACCCAGGAAAGGCAGCACGGCGGGAGCTTATGCGCAGGACCGTATAGAGTGTTTTCCAGCTGTCGCTGGATACGGTCCGCGCGGACGAGTATGCGGGAAAAACCGCATACTCGATCTCTGCCGCAACAATTATGAATGAGATGAAAGAGAGGACTTTTATGTTTAAGAAAAGAGCATGGAAACGTGTACTTGCAAGTGTGTTGACGCTGGCGACTGTTTTTTCTACAGCATTTTCACCGATGATGTCGTATGCGTCAGCGGACACGACTTTTGAGTCGGAATATCCGGAACTGGACGAGGTGAAAGACCAGCTGGAGTCAGATGAGATCGTGACAGTCACTGATATTGAAGTGGAGAACGGAAGCAGCTTTGACGCTTCGACGGATTTTACCGGTATCACCTATGATTCCGGTAAGGTAAAGATTACGCTTCACGAAGCGAAGAACAGCAGCGGGAATTCTTATTCCTCTGCAGCGGCTGGATCGTATAAAGCTGTTTATGCGGTAGTGCCTGCAAGCGGCAATCCGTCCTATCGGGTTTCGAGAACCATCACGGTTAAGGAGCCGCAGACGGAAGCTCAGACACAGGCAGCGTCCTCACAGGATTCGGACAGCGGGGACGATGATTCCGGCGATGGTGAATCTGCGGATGATGGGGAGGCAGACCTACAGTCGGCTGCGGACTCATCGTGTGAAACGGTAAGCGATGCAGAGTCGGAAACAGAAGCAGTGACGGACAGCGCATCGGAAGCTACTGTAGATTCCGCAACCGAAGTAGAAGTTGATGCTGATAGCGAGTCTGTTTCTGATAACGCTGATGGATCGGATGATTTTGAATCTTCTGAATCCGGCGTTGACACTGATGTAGAGGTTGATTCAGAAGAAGAAACGGAAACTGAATCAGAATCCGAGACAGATTCTGAAACCGGAACCGCTGTATTTTCTCTGGACGAAACAGACGTGGAGGCTTCCAGTGAAATCTCTACCGAGGGTGCGACAGAAGCGACTACCGAGGAATTTGAATCCGAGCTGGAAGCAAGCGAGGATCAGGAGACGGTAGACGAAGAAACAGGTCTGACGCTTTCCGAGGTGCTGGAGGAAGCATCGGAGCAGGGGATTGCCCTTACTGATCTGGAAGCAGGCGAGACCGTGGAATATTCTGTGAGCGTCAGCAGTGTATCGGCAACGGCACTGACCGCTTCATCGTCTACGGAGTCGGTTACGATTACCAGAGGTTCCTGGTATTATTATGCTGATTATGGTCTAGGTTCGTATTATACGGCTCCTTACTATGTAACTTACGGAAGCATTACGGCGACCGCTTATTGTGTACAGCCGTCAAAAACGGGGCCGGACGATGGAACTTATAAGATTACGAAGCTGAGCGACAGTAAGACACTGGCAAAGGTTTGCTACTACGGTTCAAAAGCGTCTGATGATGAAGGATTTTTTACCACCTATTATCCGGATTTTTCAACCGGAAAGCGATTCATTATCACGCATCTTGCAGCAGCTTACGCG
>JAJBVF010000529.1 GCA_020859965.1 Clostridiales bacterium | reverse complement strand
GTGGTATCATCAATGTAAATCTTGATATCGGCCTTGGCTGTAGTGGTAGCAGTGAAGGTGACAGTGGCTGTTTGGCTGCTGAGCGCCATCGAACTGTTTGACTTGAACTCAAGCTGGAAGCCTGCTGGCAGCACATCGAGGAAGATGTCGCCGCCTGTCGCTGTCTTGCCCTCTTTTGAGCCATTGGCCGTGCGGAACACGAAGGCGAGCTGCTCTACTATCTCGTCTTCGTTGGTTATGCCGTAATATGTGCGGATATCGCCAATGTTGAGAGTCCAAGTATTGGTATCCACATATTCGAGCTTGTATTTCTCGCTATTGTCGAGCCAAGTGGGAGCGTACGCCCATGAGCCGTTGCTGAGATTGGTAATCACACCGGTGTGGGCATAGATTGGGGTTGAAGCCGTAAGGCCCATCAGGCCTTTGTTGCCTTGGTCGGCATAGAAGGTTATCACCACGTTTTCGCTGTTTTCTTGCAGCGGTGAGGGCAACGACGTCACTATCTGCTGGGCGTAGGCTCCCCAGCCCAGTGAAATGAGCATCGTCATGAGTAGGTACAGATGTTTCATGTCTAAATGGTTTCAGTTGTTTCTAATGGTATGTATTCTTATTCTTGATTCTGTTGCAAATAGTCTTCGAGCAACTCTGCCCACGGCTCATTGGTGGGCACATGCAGCGTAGCAAAGCCCAAGCGCTTAGCAGCCTCAATGTTGGTAGGGCTGTCATCGACAAACAGAGTCTCCTCGGGCTCCATTCCTCCTATCTCTAATGCGCGTTCAAATATCTCTGGGCTTGGCTTGCACACCCCCATCTCATAGCTCAGAAACAGATAGTGGAAGTAATCAGATATCGGCTTGCCATCCTCGCTGAAATCAGCCGAGTTGGTATACGCCATGATAAAGGGATTGGTATTGCTCAACAGCCCCAGTGTGTAGCGCTCCTTTAGTTTTTCCAATTCATGCAGACGGTCGGTAGGGACGCCCTTTACAAACCCAAGCCAGCATTGCTGAGCCTCATGCCAGCTCACCTTCTCGCGGTCGAGGGCTTGGGCCATGCGCAGACAGAACTCGTTAGTGCCTATTTTGCCCGACTCTACATCCAGAAAGAAATCCCTCTGCCCAAAGGCCCCCATATATTGCTCAGGGTCAAGTCCAGCCTCCCGAAACCTGCGGAAAGCCTCGTCAGTATCTTGGAGGAAAACTACTCCTCCCATGTCAAATAATATGTTCTTAATCATGGTTGCTATAAACGGGGCCGTGAAATCAGAAAAGCCTCCTTAATTTAACGCGTAAACTCAAAATCCTGCTCACATCCCATCCAAATAAATCTTCACTTAATGTAATTAACTAAGCAAAGTTACAAATTATTTGGATAAGATGGAATAATTTGGTGGACTGAAAATTTAATGCAAGCCTAAGAATAAAGCAAACCCAACGACGCCTGTTGAGATTCACCGTTGAGTTTACTTTTATCTTAGGGCTTCCACCCTGAGGTTTATTTGCCGAAGAGGCCTCCGAGGAGGTCACTGGCTTTACCTTTGATTTCGTCTATGACGCTCTCTTGCACTCCATCGCCATCGAGGTCACCAACCAATCCTTTGTCCTTGAGGTGACTGATGATGTCGGTTAAATGCAGATTGCTCAGGTCCATGCCTTTGAGGCTCTCTGTGACCTTGCTGATGTCGAGGCAATTGCCGAATTTACTCTGCAATTGGCTGATAATTTCGCTAATTTCCATAGTAAATGCGTTTAAAGGTTTAAGATAGGACAAAAGTCCTTTAATCTCAACGCCTCTTACGCATCAATGGTTCAAAGTGCATTCAGCATCAGATTCCTCCAGTTGACTTCCAGTGAAGCCAAAGTCTTGCATTGACTTTTCACGAGAGAATTGATAGTAGCATATCTCACCGGAGGTACAAACCTCATCGCGATTGTTGATGAGCTCGGCGTGGATGAAGATGTAGCTGCGTTTCTCGCTTGAGAATGTGGCTTTGACTTTTAGGGGTCCATCAGAGAGCATGATGGGTTTATGATATTTCACTTCGAGTTTAACGGTCATGCCAGCTGTTTTGCGGAATACGTTAATCCACCACTCTGCTGCTTCGTCAAGGATGAGTGACTGGATGCCTCCATGCAGCACATTTACCCAACCTTGGTAGTTATGGCCCGGGTTCCACTCTCCCCACAAGGTTTCATTATCAGCGGCATAGAATTGCATGTGCAACCCAATAGGATTATCAGGCGAACACCCTATGCAATTGTATCCTGGTTTCCCCAACCAGGGATTTATCACTCTTCTATACATAGTGTTTATTCTTTGATTAGGTATTTGTCGAGCATTTCTTGGGGGAAGGCGGTAGGGCGCCGAGAGGCAAGGTTGAAGTAATAGCCAGTCTGCTGCGCTGTGGCATAAGTACGGTCATCCTCATAAATGATAAAGTCAGCTTTCCATCGGCTCTTGCCTACGAGGACGATGCGGCAGCGGCCAATGGGATGGCTTTCAAAGTTGATGGGACGCTTATAGTGGATGCATGTTTCGGCCAGGATAGGTGCGTTGCCATCGCGCATCATATCCGTTAATGGGAAATACTTGTCGAGTATTGCCATGCGCATATCTTCGAGCCATTTCACATAGACAGTGTTGTTGACCACTTGCATAAAATCCACATCGTAGCCTCTCACCACTATCGGCATCTCTATCTCCATTACTTTATCCATATTCTGTGTCTTTTGGAAATCCACTGCAAATTTAGCGAAACTTTTTGAATCCCGAAAGAAAAAGTCATATCTCAGATTGACGACAGAAGCGAGCGGTACGCTCTGATATAATCCGAAGGTAACTTCTCTTAGATTTGTCGTCCAGGAATGAGCGCGAAATAAGAGAAATGGCTTCCTGGGGTATTGTTTGGAATTGAGTTATAATCCTCTTAATTCGGCTTGCTGGGATGCCTATAATACGACCAAATTCTTCATAATCAGTACGGCAAGGATGGCCAGTTCGCTCATATACCTCACTTCTCCAGCCCGAACGAAACAACCCTCCTTGCAAGCCTAAATCATCGCCATCAAGATGAAGGCTAGTGTTCATTAGGTCATAAGCCGGAGCTAAGATACACTCGTTATTGAGAATTTGTATCGAGAAGTTTTTCATGTGAGCATCTCCATTGGCATAGATATAGTTGAATCCAAG
>JAJBVF010000107.1 GCA_020859965.1 Clostridiales bacterium | reverse complement strand
GTTCAAAGCAGTATCCTCCCCGTCGTCTTAAAATGATTTTTTCAAAAAGCGCATCTACACGAAGTTCCGGAATCTTATGAAAATCACAGACATCCAGATTTTCAAACGGAATCCGTTCCAGATGGGCGCGGATGATGGCATTCAGCTGTTCCGTTCCGGCAAAGCCGGCTTGTGTCAGCCCGAGCCTTTCAAAATAAGCCTTCTGTTTTTCCTGATCCATATACTCCATATACTCATCTCCTCACTGATCTGCAGCCGCCACAGACGATATAATCATCGGCTGTACATATATAATACTGTGCCTCTTACCTGCGCCGCAGTTTCCATCATCTCGCGCGCTGTCAGACACCTACTGTCGCAATCAACATTAGCCACAAAATCACCACAGTATTTCATTATCCCACATGCGTCAAAAAACGCCCCGACAAAAAGGCCGCCGCATATGCGGCAGCCTTTGAATTGCCGGTTATCATCAGATACCGTATACCTCTTTGTTGTACTTGTCAATTTCATCGTTAATGATCGGATCCACATGTTTGAACAGGGTACCCGGGCCGCCGTAGGTGATGCAGGGGATGAAATGTCCGTTCGGCGCGTATGCTTCAAGCGCACGTCTGGTCTCCTTGCGGATCTCTTCCTCGGTGGAATCTGCGCGGTCTACGATGGATGCGTCGATGCCGCCCATCAGTGTCATCTTACCGTTTACTTGTTTCTGGATCTTCGGAATATCATTTTCCGGAAGCGCTCCCTGCCAGATGTCGATGCCAATCTCCACCATGTCGTCCACGATCGGTTCCAGATAAGAATCCGCATGGTGCATAACGAGCACTCCATTATCATTCATGTATTTATACATTCTTGCAAACTGCGGCTTGATAAATTCGCGCCAGGTATCCGGGCTGATAAACATCGCTCTCTTGGAACCCCAGTCATCATGGGAGATCACCACATCCGGATGGAGATAATCAATTGACATTTTCATGAACTGGAAGCGATACTCTCCGATCGCGTCGATCAGCTCGTGCATCGCTTCCGGCTCCAGCAGGAAGTTCATCAGCATATCCTCAAATCCCATCAGGAAATGAAGTCTCTCAAAAAGTCCGGTGGGCAGGTATCCCATCAGCACCTTTCCTTCTGCGCGGTATTCTTCCGCCTGTTTGATGAATGGCTCCCACAGGGCGGGATCTGAACACTCAGCCTGAATATCCGGGATCTTCAGATATTTTTCCCACTCGGTGATATCCGGGATCACTTTGTTGTCTGCCGTCACGTGGGGCATCGCCGCGATCTGACTCTCCGGCCAGAGAACTTCTGTCCCGAATCTGTCTTTGGACGGAGCCATGCCCGGATACCGTTTTCCTCTGATGTAGAGAAGGATCGGGTTAGAATTGAGGAATGCCAGATTTTCATACTGTTTCATCAATCTGTCAGGATGTCCGTCCGGTTTTACTGTCTCAAAAAAGTTTTCTTTTGCAGATAACATAATGATAGCCTCCTTATTTTTTATGAGCGTGCCGCGATCTCCGCCGCATACTGGTTTACTTTATCTTTCGTCAGTTTGAATCCAAAAATCAGACACAGCACCGCAACGATCAGAGCGATTGCCGGAATCACCATAAAGCCGATGCTGATGGCACGCTTCAGCTGCTCTGACGCCTGTGCGGCATCGATGTCCGCACTGAAGGAACCCATAGCCAGACAGGCCGAAATAATGATGCCTCGTGTCATGATGCTAACCTTCAGAGGTACATTCTGAAGCCCGCTGATCCAGCCTGCCGCATTCTTTCCGGTCTTCCACTCACTGTAGACGATCGTGTCACCGAACAGTGCCGGCATGCAGGCGTAGGTAATGCCATAGCCGAACATTGCGACGCTCATCAGGACGATGACCAGAGTAACGTTGTTGTAAAACAGGAAGGATACGATAAGCAGCACCGCCTGGATCGCCATAACGCCGATGCATGTGGTTCTCGTGGTAAAACGGTTGCTCAGTGTCTTGCTCAGATACGCGCCAATAACGCAGAAAATGTTGGTGACCAGAATGTAGGTGGACAGCATGCCTGCATTGCCCGCTACATAAGTGAAATAATAAGTAGCGATGCCCATCAGGACGAAATTGAACATAAACATCGCCAGATCCGCAATCAGCAACGCGATGAGCGGAGGCGTCTGGAAGAGTGCGCGGACAAGATCCATACCGCTCGTCTTGTCTTTCGCAGCTTCCTTTTTCTTTGCAGCGTTCGCGGCGGTATTCTGCGGCTCTACCTCTTCATAGCCGTCAAACATTTTGAAGTGCGCATAGTACAGAATCGCCATGACACATCCAAACGCGAATGCGGCGCCGCCATACTGATTCACTTCTCCGATCAGTCCCGCCATGATGCTGGCTACTACCGGACCGGCGTAGGAAAAGATGACCTTTGACAGGTTTGCCCATGCACCTCTGGTGGCTGCCAGCTGTGAGCGATCCTCCGGCGTCTTGCCGGCGACAGAGATCATGGATACGTTGGCCACATAAGGAATATTCCATGCGATATGGCTGGCGATGGCCGCGATGATGATGATGACCGCGGAGAGCATCCCGTCTCCGATTTTGATAAACTGAAACGCATACAGAAACGGCACCAGCCAGGGCAGAACAACCAGCCAGGAGCGGTAACGCCCCCACTTCATCGGCTTCACGCTGTTGATGATCGCTCCGTAGATCCAGGAAAGGACCGCATCCACCGTGCTGGAAACCGTCGTGATAAAGGTCACCATCGGCAGGCTGAACTGTGCCAGATTCGTCAGGAAATAACTGAAATAATAACTCTCAATATTGGACATCAGAGTAAAACCGCAGTCGCCGACACCATAAAACAGTTTCAGCGCTTTGCTGAGTTCTTTTTTCTCCGGCTTTCCCTGATTTTGCTTATTTTGATTTGCACCCACGAAAACATCCTCCTTTCCCTTAACTGATTGCTACGCCATACTTTTCCAGATTGTACTGATTGATCTCGTCAATGATAATCGATTCCACCTCAGGATAGATCGTTCCGGGTCCTCCGTAGGTCATGCACGGCATGAAGCCTTTCAGATCGCCGTATTCCGTGCAGGCTCTGCGGGTCTCCCTGCGGATCTCCTCCTCCGTGGCGTCTGCCCGGTCGATCACTGAATCGATTCCGCCCATCAGGATGATCAGTGAGCCGA
>JAJBVF010000148.1 GCA_020859965.1 Clostridiales bacterium | reverse complement strand
ATTTTATCCATTATCGGTCCTTCCGGTTCCGGAAAGTCTACGCTTTTGCGCTGTGCGACCATGCTGGAGCAGATCGACGGCGGGGAGATCCTTTATATGGGGGAAAGAGCGGCGTGGGTCGAAGCGGATGGGAAAAAAGTATTTCCGAAAGGGGAAAAGGCACGGAAGATTCACTCATACTTTGGGCTGGTATTTCAGAACTTTAATCTGTTCCCGCATTTTTCAGTTATGAAAAACATCACAGACGCGCCGATTACCCTGCAGAAGCGTCCGAAGGACGAGGTTTACCGCGAAGCGCGGGAGCTTCTGAAGAAAATGGGATTGTCCGACAAGGAAGATGCATATCCCTGCCAGCTCTCCGGCGGGCAATGCCAGCGTGTTGCCATTGCACGGGCACTTGCTTTGAACCCAAAGATTCTGTTTTTCGACGAGCCGACCTCCGCGCTGGATCCGGAGCTGACAGGCGAAGTCCTGAAAGTGATCAAATCACTTGCTGAGCTTCAGATCACTATGGTGATCGTCACTCATGAGATGTCCTTTGCCCGCGATATTTCAGACCGCGTGATTTTCATGGACAAAGGCGTAGTCGCACTCGAAGGGCGGCCGGACGAGGTGTTTGATGCCGACCACGCGCGTATCCGGGAATTTCTGGGGAAATTCGGACGGTAACTGGAACCGGTCCTGAAGCCGATCACGAGCCTGCAGAAGGTCACATACACGTCTTCGAATAAGAAGATGGTTACGGTAACTGCAAAGGGTGTGGTGACAGCGAAAAAAGCAGGGGCCGCAAAGATCACTGTGCGGTCGGGGACCAAAAAGGTTGTTGTGACCGTGAAGGTGACAAAGAAATGAGCCGGCTTTTGCGAATCGCTTATATTTGAAATGAAAGAAATAGCCGTCCTGCCTGACAGAGCCTGAAAAAGCCTGACAGATCAGGATGGCTATTTCTTATAGCGTATTATTGTTAAGTACATGAAAAACCATTTGTGTCCCCTTGCAAACTTTACTTTTTTGGTGTACTATATCTGGCAGTCACAAATAAATCAGAGAAAACCGGTGTGCGGATCTTTGGATACGAAAGAATCTGACTGATAAGAACGAAAGGAAGCTGCCGGTTGTTTATAGAAAGAAGGATGAACATGACAAAAGTGGATATTATTTCAGGTTTTCTTGGCGCAGGCAAGACAACGCTGATCAAGAAGCTGATCGCGGAGGTATTTTCCGGGCAGCAGATCGTGCTGATCGAGAACGAATTCGGTGAGATCGGCATTGACGGAGGATTTCTGAAGGATGCGGGAATCAATATTACGGAGATGAATTCCGGCTGCATCTGCTGCTCTCTGGTAGGCGATTTTGGTAAAGCACTGAAGGAAGTTACAGAGCAGTTTCACCCGGATCGCATCATCATTGAGCCGTCCGGTGTAGGCAAGCTTTCGGATGTGCGCAAAGCGGTTGAAGATGCTGCGGAAGAGGCAGGACTTGTCCTGAATGCTCTGACCACAGTGGCAGATGCCATGAAGATAAAAATGTATATGAAGAATTTTGGAGAATTCTACAACAATCAGATAGAGAGCGCAGCGACCGTTATTTTAAGCCGTACACAGAAGCTGTCTGAGGAAAAACAGCTTGCTGCGGCAGCTATGATCCGCGAGAAGAATCCGACCGCGACGATCATTACTACACCGTGGGATGAGCTTACGGGTGCGCAGATTTTGAGTGCGATGGAAGAGACTGATGCGCTGGCGCAGATGCTCCTGAAAGAGACGGAAGAGCATGAGCATGACCATCACGATGAAGAAGAATGCTGCTGCCATGATCATCATCACGATCACGAAGAGCACGAGCACCCTCATGATCACGACCATGAGGAGCACGAGCACCATCATGACCATGATCACGAAGAGCACGGGCATCACCATGATCACGACCATGGGGAGCATGGCCACCATCATGATCACGACCACGACCATGATCATTGCTGCCATGACCACGATGGACATCATCACCATCATCACCATGCGGATGAAGTATTTACTTCCTGGGGACGGGAGACTCCGCGCAAATATACAAAGGACGAAGTGGAGCAGATTCTTAAGGCACTTGGAGATTCGGATGCTTATGGAACTGTGCTGCGTGCGAAGGGAATGCTGCCTGCAACGGACGGCACCTGGATCCATTTCGACTTTGTTCCGGAGGAATATGAGATTCGAACCGGCGCGGCTGATTATACGGGACGCCTTTGCGTGATCGGAGCACAGATGAATGAGCCGAAGCTGGAGGAACTGTTCCATCTGGTGTAAGTGCGGCGATCTGATTGGATTTCATGGATGGGATATTCCTCGCAGCTGTGATATCAGAAATGGCTGTGTATGAACGATAGAAAAGGATGATAGGAAATGCGGCAAATACCGATTTATTTGATAACAGGATTTCTGGAAGCGGGCAAGACGACTTTTTTGCAGGATGTTCTTGACGGCGGTGACTTTACAGACGGTCAGCGCGCTTTGCTGATCCTTTGTGAGGAAGGCGAAGTGGAATATGATGAGAAGGCTCTTGCCGGGATGAATGTTTCTGTGGTGACTGCAGATGATCCGGAAGAGTTCAATGCGGATTTTCTGCGCACTTGCGAGAAGCATTACCGCCCGAAGCGTATTTTCATTGAGATGAATGGTATGTGGGACTGCAAGTGGCTGTATGGGGAGGAGCTCCCGCTTGGCATGGCAATCGCGCAGGTGATCACGATCATAGATGGCAGTACGTTTCCGGTGTATCTGAATAATATGCGAAGCATTCTGAGCAATCTGTTTCAGTTCACGGAGATGGCGATCTTCAATCGTTGCACGCCTGAGATGGATCTGCTGTCTTACCGCCGCACGGTGCGTGGCTTGAATCCTCGTGCGATGGTATATTTTGAGGACGTGGAAGGAGAACCGATCGATCCGGGCAAGGACGAGCCGCCATACGACCTGAATGCGGATGTGATACAGGTAGAGGATATTGATTACGGCCTGTGGTATCTCGATGCGTTTGAGTCAAAAGACCGTTACAATGGGAAAAAAGTGCGTTTCCGCGCAAAAATCATGAAATCGCGTCGCCTTCCTTCGAATATGTTTATACCGGGGCGTAAAGTGATGACAATCTGTGCGGATGACATTAGTTTCGTAGGATATCTGTGTAAGGCAGATTTTG
>JAJBVF010000449.1 GCA_020859965.1 Clostridiales bacterium | reverse complement strand
TTTCCGCACCGTCCGGATATGATCTGGCAGAAGATGTGACGTTTACCGTAAATACGGATGCCACGATTCTGACTGTTACGATGGAAGACAAGGTTTCCTCCGGAAAGGGCAGTATCATCGTACAGAAGCTTGTAAAACAGGATGGCAATTATTTTGCAGTGGATTACACATTCTATGTAGCACTGTTCTCGGATGAAGAGTGCACGCAGCGGGTATCCAGCGTGAAGCCGCTTAACCTGAGCGCAAGCTACACGACACAGACAAGCTTTACAAATCTGGCGTATGGCACCTACTATGTAGCAGAGACAGATGAAGAGGGTAATGCGATCACCTCCGATACTGTTATTGAATCGATCGAGATTCTCGAGGGAACGGCGGAACTGACTTCTGTGAATCCGACAGCGAAGGCGTACATTACCAATAATGTAAACGACTTCCCGAAAGGCTATTACATGGATGGTGAAGTGGAAGTAACAAAGATTGTTAAGGTCGACGGAGTTGAAAGCGATGTCGATGATACCTTCTACTTCGCACTCTTCACAGACGCGGCGCTGACTCTGATTGCAGATACAGGCGTACAGTCGCTGACACTGAATGGAGAGTCGACCGGAACGGTAACCTTCAGCGGACTTCCTTACGGCAGCTACTATCTGGCAGAGACAGACGCAGACGGTAATCCGGTAGACAGCACGTTTGAGTATACCGTGACGATTGATTCCTCTTACTTCGATGTGGGATCAGAGAACGATACAGTATCCAGAACAGTGATCAACTCGATGACAACAGAAGAGACAGAAGAAACAGAAATGCAGACAGAAACAGAAATGCAGACAGAAACTGAAGTGCAGACAGAAACTGAAAGCGACAATGATTCTTCGACAACGACCTCTTCTGTGCAGACTGGTGATGACACGCCTCTGATGGGTTATGTCACAGTCATGGCACTGGCAGCAGTATTGCTGGTACTTGGAGCATATGACAGAAGACGCAGAAAAAGTAATACAAAATAAGAGTCCTCATAAAGAAAAATATCTGATCAATGACAGATAAAGATATGAGGATATAGGAAATAAAAGCGCCCGCGACAACAATTGCCGCGGGCGTTTTTATTGTAGTATATCTGTAATTATTATGATAAAATAGTAGAAAATGGAGTGGCTGAATGCAAAGTGAAACAACGTTTTCTGAGGATACCTGTGAATGAATAAGTTGAATATTTCAAAAGGCTTAAGTAATACATCAATGATACTATATGAGGATCAGGAAATTGTCGTCTGTCACAAACCGGCCGGGGTTCCAGTGCAGAGCGCTGCTGTGCGGGAGAAAGATATGGTCAGTATACTGAGAAATCACATCGTTTCGGAGCACACCGTACCAGGAGATATTTATGTGGTGCACCGTCTGGATCAGCCGGTAGAAGGTGTGCTGGTTTTTGCAAAGACAAAGCGCGCGGCTGCGGATCTTGGCCGCCAGGTTTCGGACGGCAGTATGAAAAAAATCTACCACGCAATCGTAGTCGTATCGCCTTGCGCGAAGCGAATTGGAATGGAAGATATGAACGAATGGTATACACTTGTTGATTATCTTGTGAAGGATGGAAGAAAGAACCATTCGTTTGTTTCTGATGCGAATAATAAGGCTGCAAAGCGTGCAGAACTTCGATTCCGGATTTTGAAGAGATGGACAATGGAGGAAGGGGAATATGCGCTGGCAGAGATTGAGCTGAAAACAGGACGGCATCATCAGATTCGCGTGCAGATGGCGCATGCGGGACTCCCGCTTCTGGGGGACCGGAAGTATGTTCCGAGTGAGAATGAGACGAATTACTCATTTTCTGAAGTGTCAATCGGAGACGGAAATGTGGATGGCTCAAGTGGTTTTGTCAGGAATCAGGCACGTACTGGTCTGGCATTGTGCGCGGTGTCGCTGACGTTCCGGCATCCGGCGACGGGAAAGACAATGCGATTTGAGGTGGAGCCGCAAAATGAAGTTCTTAGAGAGTTTTCTCAGAAATGACTGGTAAATGACAGGTAGAATCCTTTCTGCTTCGGATAATCGGTTATCGTATTGTGATAATAATATTCTTTTATACTGGTATGAAAAGCAGCCGTATCGCAGATATTATCCCTATTCGAAGTGATAGGGGGTCTGTATGTCGGAAACAAAGAAATTGCTGGCCGTTTCTGGAATTGCGCTGGCTGTTTATCTGGGAATCAAATATCTTTTGCCTTATGTGGTTCCTTTTCTTATCGCATATTTTCTTGTGCGTTTTCTGAATCCTGTGACGGACAGGATCTGCAGATGGCTGATATGGAAAAAGGAGATCATTGTTTCGCTATTGCTGATGATTCTGCTGGCGGTCTGCGGATTTTTGCTGTATCTGTTTTACGGGATGCTGATGAAGCAGGTTCGGCAGGCGGCGATGAATTTTGATTTTTATTATGCCTGTGTCTGTGGATTTATTGACAACTGCTGTCTGTTGGTAGAGAAGAATTTTGGAGTCAATGTAGAGGCGGCGAGAGCATTTATTTATTCGGAAATTGAGACCGCTACCGATCAGATTCGGGTTTATATCGTGCCTGAAGTAGTGACATGGTCGGTGAAATATATCAGGAAGCTGGTAAATGCCGCCTTGTTTCTGCTGATGTTGTTTATTGCGATCGTTTTGCTTATGAAGGATTATGATGAAATCAGGGAAAAACTGGGAAAGTACCGGATTTATCAGCATTTTCATAATATCACGGAGCGCATGTGGAAACATGGAGGCATGTATCTGAAAGCGCAGTTTGTGATCATTGGCGTGGTGATCGTACTTAGTACAGCGGGATTGTGGTTGTTGGGAAATCCGTTTTTTCTGCTGCTTGGTATTGTCGTAGGGCTGCTGGATGCGCTTCCTTTTATTGGAACCGGGACGGTATTGATTCCTGTTGCGGTATTTTATTTATTTCAGAAGCAGTTTCGGGTGGCATTGGGATATGCCGGGCTGTTTTTGCTGACGTATATTGTGCGGGAATTTCTGGAGCCGAAGCTGATCGGAAAAAAGCTTGGCATTTATCCGATTGTCATGCTGATCGTAGTCTATGCCGGGCTGTATCTGTTTGGTACGGCGGGGGTAATACTTGGTCCGGTTGCGCTTCTTCTTGTCAGGGAGATCTGGAAGGAAGTTCAGTAAATGCACAGGAATTGTTCCTAAGGCTGGATCTGGTTTCGAAAATGA
>JAJBVF010000153.1 GCA_020859965.1 Clostridiales bacterium | reverse complement strand
AGACTGCGTATCTTGGATATTTTCCATTGGTCGCACACCTCATTTCTTTTATGATTCGCACAGCTTCATAAAACAGGCTTGAACGTTCTCCGTCCAGGCCGCTGCGCTTGCCCGCCACTGACATATCCTGGCACGGGCTTCCGAAGGTGATGATGTCCACAGGCTCGATTTTGCCGCCGTTCATAGCGGACACATCACCGTAATGTTTAATAAAAGGCATCCTCTTTGTGGTCACCCGGATAGGGAATGGCTCGATTTCCGATGCCCATACGGGGGTGATTCCTGCGAGCAGACCGCCCAGCAGAAAGCCGCCACTCCCGTCAAAAAGACTACCAAGCGTCAGTTTATCCATCCGCAACCGCCTCCACATATTGTAGCGTCTGCCCATTACGCTCCACAGACACACCGTCTGCCGAGCCGACCTGCTCCACATAGCGGTTTACGATGACATCGCAGAACTTCTCGTCCAGCTCGATGGTGTAACAGATGCGGTCGGTCTGCTCACAGGCAATGAGCGTAGAGCCGGAACCACCGAAGGGGTCCAGCACCACGGAATTGCTCATGGAGGAATTGGTGATGGGATAGGCGAGCAGGGGGATCGGCTTCATCGTGGGGTGGTCGCCGCTTTTCTTCGGCTTGTCGAACTCCCAGATGGTCGTTTCCTTCCTGCCCGTGTACCACTGGTGCTTGCCTTTCTTCTTCCAGCCGTACAGAACAGGCTCATGCTGCCACTGGTATGGGGAGCGCCCTAGCACCAGGGACTCCTTCTTCCAGATACAGCAGCCGGACAAATAAAAGCCAGCATCCACAAAGGCCCGCCTGAAATTCAGCCCCTCGGTGTCGGCGTGGAAAACATAGATGGACGCATCCTCCGCCATGACTGCTTC
Organism: Clostridiales bacterium; assembly: GCA_020859965.1. Classification (GTDB taxonomy): domain Bacteria; phylum Bacillota; class Clostridia; order Lachnospirales; family Lachnospiraceae; genus Choladousia. The sequence continues at coordinate 2,336 of JAJBVF010000153.1, read as the reverse complement.
GGTATTTTTAAATGCCGAGAGCAGGAACTCATAGAAGGCCGTATCCGCCATGTTGTCATTTTTTAGTTTCCCCGCCGTACCCTCATAGTTGACGTTGTACGGCGGGTCCGTAATCACAAGGTTTGCTTTGATGCCGCCCATCAGAGCGGCAAAGGTGTCGGGATTTGTCGAATCACCGCAGACAAGCCTGTGCCTGCCCAGCGTCCAGATGTCTCCTGCCTTTGAGAAAGCTGGCTTTTCCAGTTCCGCATCGACATCAAAATCATCCTCTTTGGCCTTGCCGCCGTCATCAAAGAGGGCGGCGATTTCCTTTTCGTCAAAGCCGGTCAGGGAGACATCGAAGTCCTCGCCCTGCAGGGCTTCAATCTCAACACGCAGCAGTTCTTCGTCCCAGCCTGCATTGAGGGATAGTTTATTATCTGCAATTATATACGCTTTCCGCTGAGATTCAGTGAGGTACTCTTCTTTGATACAGGGGATTTTTTTTAATCCCAGCTTCTGTGCCGCATAATATCTGCCATGGCCACACAGAATACTGTTATCACCTGATATGATGACAGGAGCTAAAAAGCCGAATTCTTTAATAGAAGCAGCTATCTGCGCTACCTGTTTATCATCATGTGTACGAGCATTATTGATATACGGAATTAGGTCATTTATGTCCGCCAAATAATATTGTGTTTGTTTATTGTTCATGAATGGCCTCCTTCGGGAGCGTCCTACCGATTTTTTCTACAACCTTTTTTACAGTATCGTGGGAGCAACCGTTCATTCTCCCCAACTCGCTCAGTGAATACCCACAGTGCTTATACAAAACATACAGAGTCATCCAATCAACGGATGGAATTTTCCTGAGATGTCTTTTTTGATTATGCGGGTCAAAAAGCCCGGTCTCAATTGCGTGGGCATTGTTTTCTGCAACCGCACACCACTCTAAATTCTCCAGTGCATTATTTTTCTTATTGCCGTCTTTGTGATTAACCGACATATCCGGCTTTTCTCCAATCCACGCATTTAACATCACTCGATGAGCTTTTACGTGTTTCTTGATGCCATCAATCGTCATTCGATAAGTAATATAGCCGTACTTATCTATTGAACCTGTTATCCGATGCACCTCATATTTCTCTATTAGATTTCCAATTTTGGAATACTGCTGTCTGCACACAGCATAGAAATTTCCAAATCGGTCGCAGACATAACAGTCATTTTCGACACAAAAACGATAATCATCGATACCACGCTTCTTGAGCTCGGTCTCTATAAAAGCCAGTGCTTCTTCACTATGGGAACGCATATCAGTACAGCCCCCATTCCGCAAATTTCTCAAATCCGCCTACCGAGCGGATGTATTCACGAGCCTCCTCCACAATCTCGGAGTAGGGCAGCCCATCCACGGTATCATCACCGATGGCACAGCACAGTTCGACAGGTTTCGATAATTTTTGTGCTTTCAGGAAAGCGTGTATATTTACACTTACGTCGGCTTTGGATAGGTCTTTCCCGTGCAGACCACCGCCAGTGGCGGAGTCCGCCATATCAGAACCGAGCTTACGGTTTGTGGCACCGGTATCCACGTCCGTGCCGCCTGTCCAATCACCCAGGGGATTGACCACGGCGTTGGGATACAATTTCCGCAGTTCCTCGGATGAGGCATTACTCTGGCAGATGATGAGCCGTTCGCCATCCAGAATGTACTTTCCGTCAAATGGGTGGGTGGTATACATTTTTCGGGCGAACTGGGAGAGTATTTTCTGCTCTGCAGTCAGCGGCACGCCTTTGAAGATGCCGTTGTCACCGCAGCGGATGCCGCCCGACTGGTTCTGAGCCAGATGCTCATCCTGCGGCACAATGCGCAGGTCGAGCAGGGCTTCCCCTGCAATCAGGCAAACCGCCTCGGCAATGTCCTCTTTATCCAGAACAGCAGTTGTTTCAATAATTACATGGCACACACCATGTCCGAGCAGAACCTCCACAGCAATTTTTGGATTCTCCTCCGCAGCGTATGCCAGGTCGACGATTGCTCCTGCAATCCTGTCCGCCACCTTATCCGGGTGGCTCGGATTCACTTTTTCTATCACTCAGCAGCCTCCGTCACCGTGATGCTGACCGTTCCCCCATCGGATAGCGTGGCTGTGCCGCCGGTTACGTGCCCATCTGCGTCCAATGAGAGCGAAATGGCTGTAACAGAGCTGCCATCCTTGCCAGCGGCCCCCGCGGCCCCTGTGGCTCCTGTGGCTCCGGTGGCCCCCCTCTCGCCCTGTTCGCCTTTCTCGCCGCGCGGAATCACGAAATCCAAGACAAGGTCTGTCTCGGTGCCGCTGTTTACAACTGAT
>JAJBVF010000062.1 GCA_020859965.1 Clostridiales bacterium | reverse complement strand
GGTCATACATATTACCGTCAATCCGCACACGCACATAGCCGCTGCGCTTTGCCTGCTCCAGCAGCTTCACATGCTCGCCCTTTCGTCCCCGCACGACCGGAGCCAGAAGCTGAATGCGCGTCCGCTCCGGCAGCGCCATAAGCTGATCCACCATCTGATCCACACTCTGCTTGCGGATCTCACGCCCGCACTTCGGACAATGCGGAATCCCGATTCGGGCATACAAAAGACGAAAATAATCATAGATCTCTGTCACCGTGCCAACGGTCGACCGCGGATTGCGGTTCGTCGTCTTCTGGTCGATCGAGATCGCCGGCGGCAGTCCTTCAATGCTCTCCACGTCCGGCTTTTCCATCTGTCCCAGGAACTGACGGGCATAAGAAGAAAGCGATTCCATATATCTTCGCTGCCCTTCCGCATAAATCGTATCAAACGCAAGCGATGATTTGCCGGAACCGGAAAGTCCTGTGAGCACCACAAACTGATTGCGCGGAATATCCAGGCTGATATTTTTCAGATTGTGCTCATTCGCGCCGCGGATGCGGATAAATTGCTTTTTGTCTATATCCTGATCCTTAAACTGATCTGCCTCGTGATTTGTTGTCCGGTCGGTATTCAGGTCTATATTAAGGATCTCCATATTTCCGTTCATTTTGTCTCCCTGTCTTTCTAACTAAATATTTCTATCTATGTCTTTCTACCCGGATCTTTCTATCCAGATTTCTCTTTAACCTTTTTCATTTTTAAACTTTTCCATCACTCATCCAGCTCCTGCAAATGCTTTTTCAGTAAAATCATCCGGTCACGCAGCTGGGCAGCCGACTCGAAATCCAGCTCCGAAGCCGCTTTTTTCATCTTCTTCTGCACATCCGCGATCAGCTTCTCCAGTTCCTCACGGTTCATCGACTCCGGATCCTTTTCCATCTGCACTTCCTGCTTTGCCAGTTCCTTTGAAATGCTGATCAGATCACGAACCGCCTTTTTGATCGTCTGCGGTGTGATGCCATGCTCTTCATTGTATTTTTGCTGAATTTCGCGTCTTCTCTGTGTCTCATCTATCGCCACACGCATGGAATCGGTAATCATATCCGCATACATGATCACATGCCCCTGTGCATTGCGGGCTGCACGTCCAATCGTCTGAATCAGAGAAACCGACGAACGCAGAAACCCTTCCTTGTCCGCATCAAGAATCGCCACCAGAGAAATCTCCGGAATATCCAGACCCTCACGCAAAAGATTGATCCCGACCAGAACGTCAAACACGTCCAAACGCATATCGCGAATAATCTCTGTCCGTTCCAACGTGTCAATATCCGAGTGAAGGTACCGCACACGGATCCCGACTTCTTTCATATAATCGGTCAGGTCTTCCGCCATCCGCTTCGTCAGCGTCGTCACAAGAATCTTATTTCCCGCCGCCGTCTCCTTATTGATCTCTCCGATCAGATCGTCAATCTGACCTTCGACCGGGCGCACCTCTACACGCGGATCCAGCAGGCCGGTCGGACGAATGATCTGCTCTGTACGCAGAAGCTCATGTTCTTCCTCATATTCGCCAGGGGTCGCAGACACAAACATAAGCTGGTCTATTTTATCCTCAAACTCTCCGAAATTCAAGGGGCGGTTGTCCTTCGCCGAAGGCAGCCGGAATCCATAGTCCACCAAAGTCGTCTTTCGTGACTGGTCGCCCACATACATGGCACGAATCTGCGGCACGGTCTTGTGCGACTCATCAATGATCATCAGATAATCGTCCCCAAAATAATCCATCAGCGTATGCGGCGTCGCCCCTGCAGGAAGACCTGCCAGATGCCTCGAATAATTTTCCACGCCGGAACAGAATCCGGTCTCACGCAGCATTTCCACGTCAAAATTTGTCCGCTCCGCGATCCGCTGTGCCTCGATCAGCTTGTCCTCACTCTTAAAATATTCGACGCGTTCTTTCATTTCTTCCTCAATCGCATCCGCCGCCCTCAGGATCTTCTCCATCGGCACGACATAGTGCGACGCAGGAAACACCGCAATAAAATCCAGGCCTTTTTTAATCTCACCGGTCAATACATCAATCTCCGTAATCCGATCGATCTCATCTCCGAAAAACTCCACCCGATAAGCATAATCATCCGCATTCGCCGGAAAAATCTCCAGCACATCCCCGTGTACCCGAAAAGTAGCACGATGGAAATCCATCTCATTGCGCTCATACTGAATATCAATCAGCTTCCGCAAAATCTCGTCACGGTCACGCTCCTGTCCCTGACGCAGATACAATACCAGATCCTTATAATCCGCCGGGCTGCCCAGGCCATAAATACAGGAGACACTTGCCACAATGATGACGTCACGCCGCTCCACCAACGATGCTGTCGCTGACAAGCGCAGCTTATCAATCTCGTCATTGATTGCGGAATCCTTCGCAATATACGTATCCGAAGACGGCACATACGCCTCCGGCTGGTAATAATCATAGTAGGATACAAAGTATTCAACCGCGTTTTCAGGGAAAAACTCCTTGAACTCCGAATACAGCTGGGCCGCGAGCGTCTTATTGTGCGCAATAACCAAAGTAGGCTTCTGCAGCTGCTCGATCACATTCGCCATCGTGAACGTCTTCCCCGAGCCCGTCACACCCAGCAAAGTCTCGAATTGATTGCCTTCCTTGAACCCCTGAACGAGTTCTTTAATCGCCTGGGGCTGGTCGCCGGTGGGCTGGTATTCGCTGTGTAAAACAAAAGGTTTTTGTTCAGATTGCACAAAAGTCACCTCCTGATTTATGTCCCGATTCACACTGTGAATCGAGGACTCATGCCGTCTATCAAACAGGAGACAGCTTACCTGTCTCCTCGCGCCGAGCCGCGCCAGCGTCGGCTGGACACTTCATTTCGCGGCTCGTGCGCATAAAAAAGGTCTTATCGTCATTTTGGGCCTCGTTACGAATACAGGTCACTAAGCGGACAGCTCAAATCTTTCAGCAGTATACCACATCCTTTCAAAAAAGTATAGCCGTTTCTTCGAATATTTGTTCGATTCAGCGGCTACCACTTAAATTTGCTATATGTATGATTTTTTATCTTTTCATTTATTCATAAAACTTTCAGTGTATTTTGTGAAAAATCATAAAAGAACTCTAATTTTTCTATAATTTTCTTTAAACAGTGAGACGCTTCTTCTGAATTTGTACTATTTCGTCTGTTACTCTCATTCTATTGTGTTATCTATTCTTTTTCTATATCTGTTACACTAAA
>JAJBVF010000402.1 GCA_020859965.1 Clostridiales bacterium | reverse complement strand
GTACCAGGAGGTCCCACCAGAATCACACCCTTCGGAATTCTTGCACCGATCTGAATAAATTTCGACGGTTCTTTCAGAAAATCGATAATCTCCTGGAGGTCTTCCTTTTCTTCTTTCAATCCAGCCACATTGTCAAACGTCACACGCTTTGCATCCGGCGTGATCATTTTCGCGCGGCTTTTCCCAAAATTCATCATTCTGGAATTGCCGCCGCCCGCCTGCCGGTTCATCATGGTATACATCACGACCATCACTGCCGCGAGGATCACCGTCGGCAGCAGCCAGGACAATACCTCGCTTTCCCGCTCGACCTCATCGATTTCAAGCTCGATCTTGTCGTATACTTCCAGTGCTTCTTCCGTAGTCTCAACGTTCAGCACATTTACATAGCGGACATCCCCGGATTCCAGAATCACTTTCAAAGATCCGGTCGGGGTCTCCTGATTAGGCGTAATACTTATCTTTACTACTTCATCATTGTCCAGTGCTTCCTGAAGCTCACTGTAATTCCATGTCTGCGCGGCTTCCAGGCCGCCCCGAAAACTCACCAGCAGGACAAGGATAATAAGGACGCCTGCAAGATAAAAGCCCAGGCTTCTTGCATTTTTATTCAATTTGTGTACATCTCCTATCTACTACATTTTTGTTCAACAATCCAGAACAGCATCAAAATAAAAAGACAGATGTTGTCATTCTGAAAAATTTACAACACCAATGAATGGGAGGTTGCGGTATCGCTGCGCGTAATCCAGTCCGTATCCGACCACAAATTCGTCGGGAATATTAAAACAGGTATAATCTACCATCACCTGCGCGATCCTTCGTTCCGGTTTGTCAAGAAGCGTACACAGACGCAGGGAAGCAGGATTTCTCTTATCCAGAATATCGATCAGATAGCTTAAGGTCCGGCCGGAATCAATGATGTCTTCGACGATCAGTACATTTTTCCCATCCAGCGGCTGATCCAGATCTTTCACGATTTTCACTACTCCGCTTGACTTCGTGCCATCCCCATAGCTGCTCACGGACATAAAATCCATCGTCACCGGAACGGTGATCCGCTTTGCCAGCTCGCACATAAAGAAAACAGCTCCCTTTAATACGCAGATCAAATGTACTTCTTTGCCCGCATAATCATCACTGATCTGCTTCGCGATCTCGGCAATTCTCTGGTCTACTTCCTGTTCAGACAGCAGGACTTTTACGCTTTCTCTCATAAATGTTCTCCTTCAATGTTCTCCATATTCTCACTGTTCTCATTTACAGTCTGGATTGCATGGATTTGAATCCTGACAACCGTTTCGGTTGCCTCTGTGACTTTGGCGGCTTCACTGATCCGATAACCCACCACCCACAGAATATGAGAACCGTCCGCCAGCAGCAGTACCTGATCCCGCCTGGAACGCGGAATCTTCTGGTCAATAAAATAATCCTTCAGCTTCCTGGTACCGCCTTGGGCATTTACGACCAGATAATCTCCGGTCTGTCTTGTTCTCAATTGCAATTTACCTTTTATTGTATCATAGGAAATCCATTTCGTATACTTTTTTTCCGCCAAAAAAGATTTTTTCATGTCCGGAGTGTTAGCCATCAGCTCCGTCGTCACGCAAATATTTCCATAGCAGACACTGCCCGGCATTGGAAGAATCACCGGTACACAGGCCCGCAAAATCTGTGAAGTGCGGTTCCGATCAGTGTTCTGTTTCGCATTTTTCCCTTCCCCGGCAGAGGAACGTTCGGGCAAATCCGGCTTTCCCGCCCGTAAGAAACGCAGAATTCCATCTTCCCGCACAACGCGAATTCCGCCGGGCAGACTGCAGCTCTTTCCGCAATCCATATCCGTCAGCTGTTCCAGCATCCTAAGGTGTACCGCGCCGACATCCTTCATACCGCCGCACATCCGCAGCGCCCGCTTCAGCAATTCTTCCCGGATTATTTTTTCTTCTTTCTTATAGGAATCAAGCAGAAGCAAAACCGATGTATCCAGGCTTTCCTCTGCACGAACATCGAAATCCTCCTCACAGGATCGCTCGATCTCAGGTATCATGACCGCTCCGGCATGTGCGGCATTTTTCCGAATCAGGCAGCGCTCTGCCGCTTCATCCGTCTTTTTGTCCAGATACTCCTGCACAGCCTGCAATCGTCCGGCCGCCTCCGCGACATGCCTTACCGTCTGATGATTTAGATCCGTTTCCATCTGCGGAAGCAGAGAGAGGCGGATCCGGTTTCTCGTATAATCTGTCCCGAGATTTGTACGGTCCGTCCTCCATGAGCGATCCTGTGAGCACAAATAAGCTTCTATCTCATCCCGCCCGGTAAACAACAGCGGCCGGATGATCTTTCCCTGCACCGGCCGGATTCCCCCAAGGCCTTTCAATCCGCTGCCCCGCGCCAGATTCCAGAGCACCGTCTCTGCCTGGTCGTTCTGATTATGAGCCACAGCAATCCGATCCGCTCCCCACTCTCCGGCGATTTCCTCAAAAATCCGATAGCGCTCCGCACGGCCTGCTTCCTCGCAGGAAAGCCCTTCTTCGCGCATACGTTCGTGTACTCTGGCTTCCGCCACGCGGCATGGAATCGCATAAGCTTCGCAAAGTGTTTCCACAAAAGCTGCATCCTCAAGGCTTTCCTGCCCGCGAAGGCCATGCTCTACATGCACCACCAGGAGTTCAAACGGAATCTTTTGACGATATCGCTCCAGTACATCCAGCAGGCAGACGGAATCCGCTCCGCCGGAAACTCCGGCGATCACACGCATCCCAGGCATGATCATATGGTATTCCCTGATCACCTGAAAAATCTGCTCTGTTATTTTTTCTGTCATCTGTTCAATGCCCTTCCGTCTTCTTTATTTCATTTTTTCCAAATCGTACCGATCAGTATCGTCATATCGTCACGCGCCTCCATCTCCTGCATCAGATAGACCCGCTCCATCAGCCGTCTGGCGTGTTCCTGTGCATTGCGCGTCGTAGTACGGATAATCAGTTCCGCCATGGTCTGCTCGCGGTTTTCCCCGGGCAGCCCGTCCAGAACGCCATCTGTCATCATCACAATACTCGCGCCTGATTCCAGTTTCCTGTGCATGCTCTCGTAATCTGACTGCTGCAACACTCCGGCCGGAAATGCATTTGACCGGAGCACTTCAATTTCCCCTTCTCTGCGGATAAAAGAGGGCGCTGCTCCTGATTTCATCATATCACATGTTGCATTATATAAGTCAACCATGCATAAGTCAATTGTTGAAAAAATCCGG
>JAJBVF010000456.1 GCA_020859965.1 Clostridiales bacterium | reverse complement strand
ATATTTATACTGCCTCATAATTATCTCCTTCAGAGTTTCCGTTACATCTATGTATCTTTATCTCAGCTGCCTGATCATCCGGCAAATCTCCTGTCATCTGAATCAATCAGATAAATACTTCCATCAGCTTCGCTCAATCTGACATATGCCCCACCGACTGTCGATTGATTCGCGCTGCCAGCACACCCGCTCCGAAGCCGTTGTCAATATTAACTACACTGACGCCGCTCGCGCAGGAATTGAGCATCGACAATAGAGCTGCGGCTCCGCCAAAATTCGCTCCATATCCGACGCTGGTCGGCACCCCGATGACCGGGCAGGCGACCAGACCGCCCACCACGCTCACCAGAGCGCCTTCCATGCCCGCAACCGCAATGATCACGTTCGCATCCTCCAGCACCGGCAGACGATGCAGCAGGCGGTGCAGTCCCGCTACGCCAACGTCATATACGCGCTCCACATAGCTGCCATACAATTCCGCCGTAACAGCCGCTTCCTCTGCAACCGGAAGATCGCTCGTCCCCGCTGCTACGACCGCAATCTTTCCAATTTTTTCTGTCTCTTCGCGGTTGGCAATGCCGATGCGAGAAGTCGGATCATAGGTAAACGAAATCTTCCGTGATTCTTCCTTTACAGTCTGCTCTGCGGTTTGTACCTGCTCCAACGCAGTCTTCACCTGCTCCATCTTCTCCTCGGACAAACGCGTCACCATAATATTATTCACATCCCGCCCCGCCATCGCACAAATAATTCCGGCAATCTGCTCTGCGGTTTTTCCTTCTCCGTAGATCACTTCCGGCATCCCCTGCCGAATGTTCCGGTGCAGGTCGATGTCCGCATAATTTCCAACCAGCAGATCCGGCTGCATCCGGATGTCCGCCATCGCCTCATCCGGTGTGCGGGTTCCCTCAGCGACCTGCTGTAACAGTCGATAAATTTCCGTTTGTTCCATGCTTGCTGTGCTTCCTCTCCTGAGCTGTATCCTTCTTTATTCCTTATGTTCTTAAATCCACATGCCGGCATTGCGGCATCACAGCGATATAAAACAGTATTTTCATTTTAACAAATAGCAGAGAATTCCACAAGCATCTGTAAGCAGGCGACAGACAATTTTTTGATTATGTGCTATAATTACCCATGTTTTGAGTATGACACCTGCCTGTACGACCATTCCGCAGGTGAACAGGACTGCTTCATTTCGCTATAACAGAAAATGGGGTTCCTGTAAAAACAAGATACCCCTGGAGGAGGAAAACAATGTCTGTTTTGCAAACCGTAGATTTCGATGAGATCATATCGATAATAAAAAGTGCTTCCGGACTTTTTCACAACGAGGAAGCTGCAGAAAATGTCACAATAAAAGGGCGCGCGGATTTTGTGACGGAGGTGGATCTGGCGGTTCAGAAAACCATCTGCAAAAGGCTGGCGGCAAAATATCCAGACATTCAATTTATGGGAGAAGAAAAAGACAATAGTGACATCGATTTTGACAAAGCAGTATGGATCCTGGATCCGGTAGACGGCACGACAAATCTGATCCACCATTACCAGGAGAATTGCATTTCGCTGGCACTGTACGAGTGTCACAGAGTTGTGGCAGGCTTCATCTACAATCCCTGGCATGACGAGCTTTTCTTCGCGAAAAAAAACGGCGGTGCCTTTTTGAACGGAGAACCAATTCACGTGCGGGAATGCTCCGACCTTGCCGACTGTCTGATTTCTGTTGGAACCGCTCCCTATTCCCATGAACGTGCGGACTTCGTTTTTCATCAGATCAAAAATGTCTTCCTGCGCGTGGCCGACATCCGGCGCATCGGTTCAGCGGCTCTCGAACTGGCATACATTGCCTGCGGCCGCCTCGACGCTTACTTTGAGCCAAATTTGAAGCCCTGGGATTTTGCGGCGGGTATGCTGATCGTCGCGGAAGCGGGAGGCAAGGTGACCGATTTCGAAGGAAACCCGATTACACCGGAACATCCGCAGGATATCCTGGCGTCAAATGACCGGATACACCGGGAGATGATCGAAGTTCTGAATCAATAACAGCCACGAAAAAGGGTACCTGAACCTGTCTGATTCAGATACCCTTGATTTTATACCTGCCTTTTAATGAATATCCAATATCTTTTTCCTGTTTGCGGGAATAAATCAGATTGCCTCGGTAGCCGCCTTCTCAATTGCGATACCAGCCTTGTAGCTCTCGATGTATGCGTCAAAGCCAGCCACATCTGCCGCATCCGGCTGCACTTCGGAGCCTGCATTGCCCGCGAAAACGCTCTCATTCAGGAACGTATCCAGAGATTCGCCGTCTTTTTTATTTACCAGATAGGAAGCAAGAAGCGCAATGCCCCATGCGCCGCCCTCGCCCGCGGTCTCCATCACGGATACCGGAGAGTTCATCGCAGCGGCAAGAATGCTCTGGCCTACGCCCTTTGTCTTGAACAGGCCGCCGTGTCCCATAATGCGGTCTACCTGCACATCCTCATTTTTCAGCAGAAGATCCAGACCGATCTTCAGCGTAGCGAGAGATGCGTACAGATTCGCGCGCATAAAGTTCGCCAGGTTAAATTTCGCATCCGGAGTACGAACCATAAGCGGACGTCCCTCATTGAGACCGGTCACCGGCTCACCCGCAAAGTAATTGTACGCAACTACGCCGCCGCAGTCCTTATCGCCCTCAAGCGCTTTGTTGTAAAGTGTGCCAAACAGGCGGTTCATATCCACATCAATGCCGAATTCCTCGGAAAACTCACGGAACAGTCCTACCCATGCATTCAGGTCGGAGGTGCAGTTGTTACAGTGCACCATCGCCACCGCATCGCCGGTTGGGGTTGTCACCATATCAATCTCCGGATACGCTTTGGATAATGCCTTCTCCAGCACGATCATCGCAAATACAGAAGTACCCGCGGACACATTTCCGGTGCGCACTGCTACGCTGTTTGTCGCCGCCATGCCGGTACCCGCGTCGCCTTCCGGCGGGCAGATCGGAACACCAGCTTTCAGCTTGCCGGATACATCCAGCTTCTTTGCGCCTTCCTCAGTCAGAACACCGGCATCCTCACCCGCGTTCAGAGCCTTCGGCAGGAGCTCCTCAATCTTCCACGGATATCCCTTCGGAGCCACCAGCTCGTTGAACTGATCGATCATTTTCTTGTTGTAATCTCCGGTCTCGCTGTCGATCGGGAACATACCGGACGCGTCGCCTACTCCGATCACCTTCTTACCGTTCATCTGACAGTGAATGTAGCCAGCCAGCGTCGTAAAGA
>JAJBVF010000374.1 GCA_020859965.1 Clostridiales bacterium | reverse complement strand
AAACCGTTGTAAATAAAGGGCTACATGCTATTTCAGGTGTGGGAAGTATTAGTATATAATAAGAAAAAAGGACAAAAGGAGGGTTTCCCAATGAAAAAAGAAGGCAATACCATTTCCCGCCGCGATTTCCTCAAAGGCAGTGCGGCAGGCGCCCTCGGTGTAGCGGCAGCCGGGATTTTCGGAAGTTCCTTTGCCATGGCAGAAGAATCTGAGACCGAAGCGCTCACAGAAGCAGCTACTGAGGCTGCTGCTGAAGAAGCCGCTTCCGCAAGCGGAACAATCACCTGGGACGATATCTTCGCAACCAGCTATTCACAGGCAAACCGCGGTTCCGATCCGGACGCAAAGGCACCGGAATCACCGGAGGAATACATCGAGCAAAAGGGCAACGGCGATATCAGCGGCTCTATGATGGTCGGCATGGTAGATCCGCTCGGAATTTCAGAGAGCCAGTTTATGAATAACAAGCCGGCATGGCTGGGCGATGAACCGGATCTGTCCGATAAAGTGACTGAAGTAAAGGAATGCGACGTGCTGGTCATTGGCTCCGGTCAGGCGGGTACATCCGCGACACTTCACTGCGCGGATCAGGGACTGAATGTCATCTGCTGCGAGGTTCAGACCTGGGACGAGTATGACAACTACGCATGCGATCTTGCGATGTACAATTCCAATTTCTTCCTTGAAAAAGGTGCGGAAAAATATGACCCCATGGAGATCTTCAACGAGTATATGCTGAAGGCGCTCGGACACGCAAATCAGCAGATTGTGAAGGATTACGCGCAGCATTCCGGCGAGGTTCTTGACTGGGCGCTCTCCTATCTGGATTCCGATTATGTAGAAAAGTACGCGCACGCGGTTAACTACAAGGGCAACGCAAATTATCAGAATCCCTGCAACGGCAGCAATTATTACACCGCAATGTGCCAGTGGCGTGATACCGGCACAGAGACGAACTCAAACAACAACATGTGGCCTTATACCGTGCGTCTGCTGCAGCAGAAGGCAGTAGAGCTCGGGGCTGAATATATCTACGGTGCGCAGGGTCTGACGCTTGTGCACAGCGACGGTCAGGTAACCGGCGCGATCTTTACGGATATCGACGGCAATTATTTCCAGGTAAACGCACAGGCAGTCATCGTGGCAGCCGGAGACTTCGGCGGAAACCCGGATATGCGCCTGGATCTCTGCGATACGCTCCGCAACCTGGCATGGTCCTATGGTCTGGATCGCACCGACCCGAACAACATTTCTTCCATGGGCCGTGACGGCTCCGGTATCCGTATGATGCTGTGGGCGGGAGCTACAATGGAAGCAGGCCCGAGAGCCGGACAGGCAGCAGGTATCAACAGCAAGCCGAGCTTCCCGTTTGGCGGCTGCTGGCCGGTATTCGGCGACGACGGCAAACGTTTCTTCAATGAGACACTGACAAAGCACGGTTCCATCGGTTATCTGGACATGATGCCGGCAGGACTGAAGATGTCCATCGTGACAGACGCGAACTGGGATGAGTACTGCGAGTATCAGAGCTACGGTCACGAGGTCATGGATCGCAGCAATGATTACATGATTGAAAAAGTCCGCGACGATATGGCAAACTATGTAACCGGTCCGGATGGATTCTCCGTACAGGCATTTGCCCGTTATGGCAACGATCCTTCTACTGTATATGCGGCAGATACACTGGATGAACTGGCTGATATTCTCGGCTATGAAGGCGACGCAAAGCAGGGCTTCCTGGATGAGATCGAGCACTGGAATGAAATGTGCGACGCAGGCGTTGATTCGGACTGGGGCGCAGACAGCTCCATGATGCATTTTAAGATTGAGAAGGCTCCGTTCTTCGGCGCGACCGCAGTGACCGGCGGCAACCCTTCAGGCGGTCTCTGCCAGCACGCAGCTGTATGCACCGATGGTGAATATCGTGTCCTGGATGCTTCCAAGACACCGATTCCGGGTCTGTATGCGGTCGGCAACTGCTGCGGACAGCGTTATGGTATCCAGTATCACACCCCGACAGCCGGCAACAGCTGCGGCAGCGCTTTCACAACCGGATACATGGCTGCTGACTATCTGAAGGGACATCTGGAAGCAGGCATCGGCACAACCGAGGCAGAGACCGAAGAGCGCAGCACAAACGGCATCTACTATGCAGGCACCTATTCTTCTTCTCAGAATACAGGCTACAGCACGGTGACCGTAACAATGGAATTCTCTGAAGACGCGATCATCGGCTGCACGATCGCATCCTCGGGCGACCAGGATCTGCTGACCAGCGACTCGAAGGAAGCAATGGCAGCGGCTATCCTTGAGGCTCAGTCCGTTGACGTAGACGCGGTATCCTCCAGCACACTTTCCTTCTCCGTACAGGCAATTCAGGACGCAGTGGCAGATTGTATCGCACAGGCAACCGCATAATACGACAGCTGACAGTATAATCCAGACAGCTATCCGATTCGATTGACCAACAATCCAAATAGCTGACCTGTCTGCCCCTCGGAAAATCTCAGGTTTTTCGAGGGGCTGTTCGATTTCATTTTTTATCCTGATGCTGTCTGTATCCGCAGACATGAATCTTTACCATAAATAACCATGCAACGGACATCGTTGTACTACCACATGTAAAAGCGATTCTAATGTCGAAATGGCTCTGCGTACAAGCATGTTCACCATTTCAGCATTGAGGGATGCAATTACAGCAAAAATGAGGAAAACATCAAAATGCAGGCAAACGAAAAACACCCCGTCGTAATGAAACTGAATGTGCCTTTCTGTTCCCGCCACTGTTCTTTCTGCAGCCGGGCTGTGACGGAAGGGCGCGACACCAGCCTGATTCACAATTATATTATGGCTCTGGCATTGGAGCTGAGAGCCAATGCTGAGGAATTTGCGGATTGCCAGATCCGGGCCATCCGCCTCGGCGGCGGCTGCGCGTCCATCATGTCAGGAAATGATTTTGACCAGTTGATCCGCATGATACGTACCTTTTATGACGTGCCGGAGGATACGCCTATCACGATGCGCGTATCGCCGGCCGACATCAATGGCGCGAATATGCCTTTTTATAATCGCTGTCATGTATCGAGATATGATCTGGAAATGATCTCACTGGAGCCGGAAGATTTCATTCATCTGGACTACCTGAACTACAGGGAACAGCTGCCCTATATTTCTTCCGGTTTCCTGCGTGCTGACCAAAGACCGGTGATGGGATTTGTATTACAATATGGAAAAAAGACGATCTCCAGGTGGGGGTTCCGGCGCTCGGTTCTGGAAAC
>JAJBVF010000111.1 GCA_020859965.1 Clostridiales bacterium | reverse complement strand
TTGTTATACTTAAGACACTTAAAATCAGAAGAGTAAAACCTGAAGTAATCATAAGGAGAGTTAGCCATGGCGGAGCCAAAATATCTGCATATCAATCTGCTTCAAATGCAATATTTTCTCGGAGTTGCCTCCTGCAGCAGCTTTACGAAGGCGGCGCAGCTTCTGTATACGACACAGTCCACATTAAGCAAGACGATCTCCTCTCTGGAGCAGACTTTGGATGTCACGCTTTTTATCCGGAGTAAAAAACAGGTTACGTTAACGGAGGCCGGACAGCATCTGTATGACAGGTGGAGCGTGATCCTTCGGGATATCGAAAAGTCGCTGGATGAAAGCCGTGTCCTGCAGGGAGGATACAACCAGTTTCTCGCCATAGGCATTCTGGATTCCCAGAACTCGGAGAAGATCACGGCGCCTATTGTGCGGGGATTTTTGCAGAAGCATCCCCTTACCAATATCTCTGTCTCGGCATGTCAGACACAGGAGTTGCAGAAAAGTCTGGTCTGCGACAATTTAGACATTGTGTTTACGGTGCTCTACGATCTGGAGCAGATGGGCAATCCGGCCTTTGACTCTTTGATCTTTGACGAGTGCCCTCACAGTGTCTGCATGCTGGCGGACAATCCGCTTGCCAGCCGGGAGACCCTGACGGTTGCCGATTTAAAGGACAGTCATTTTGTCGGGATTTCACCTCTCTATCTTCCCAGTTACTGTGGGATGCTGGAAGATCTGTGCGTGCCGTACGGCTTCCGGCCTCAATACATCCGCTATGCGATCAATGCGATGTCCCAGCTGTACAATCTCATCGAACCGAATGACATCTTTATCTGTGACCAGAATTACAACGGATATAATAATCCGGATATGCCTCATCTTCAGTTTCGTCCGCTGATCGACACGCACAGCGGAGTGGCCGCTGTCTGGAAGAAAAGCAATACCAAGGAGGAGCTGAAGATGTTTATCGATCAGATCCGCACCTATCAGGAGGAAAAAGCGAATGTTCTTTGATGGAAAAGATTGGAACAATATCATGCATGATACCCGGATCGAGGGTCTGGACGCGGCTGTGGAGGGCAGCCGGTTTTTTGATACCTGCGAGCCGAAGGTGCTGGAGCCTGAGACGGAAGAGCGGGTCATCAAGACAGCCTGCCGTGCCTGCATTGCCAATTGCGGCGTTCTGGCTTATGTAAAAAACGGTCGTGTCGTGAAGCTGGAAGGCAACCCGATCGATCCCATGAGCCGGGGACGGATGTGCGCCAAAGGCCTTTCAGGAATTCAGGCGCTTTATAATCCGAATCGGAATAAATATCCTTTAGAGCGCGTCGGAGAGCGCGGCGGCGGAAAATGGCACCGCATCACCTGGGATGACGCCCTGCACAAGATAGCTTTTCATCTCATGGATATAAGGGAAAAATACGGACCTCAGGCGGTATTCGGCTCCACCGGAGGCGGCGGAAACCCGGAGGTCTGGAGTGTCTGTCGTTTCTGTGACATCTTCGGGACACCCAATTGGTTTGAGCCGGGCAGCGCTCAGTGCTATCTGCCGCGCGTACTCGGATATACGATGATGTACGGCGGGGTGGATCCCAGCATTGCGGACTCCAATGCGCTGGAGCTCTACTTTCCGGAGGACACACCGATCAAATGTCTGGTCCTGTGGGGGACGGACCCCTCCTACTCCTGTACGGCCAGCGGCGGACGCATGGTCAATGAGCTTCGGGCGAAGGGAGTCAAGACGGTTACGATCGACCCGCGGTTTACACCGGACGCGGCAAAGGCTGATGTGTGGCTCGCGCCCCGTCCCGGGACAGACGTGGCTCTTATGCTCTCCTGGATTCGCTATATTCTGGACAACAAGCTGTATGACGAGGATTTTGTCATGCACTGGACGGATCTTCCCTATCTGGTGGATACGGAGACGAAGTTTATGCTCCGTCCGAAAAAGGGGGAGAACGGAGAGCCGGACACCTTTATGGTCTGGGACGCGAAGACTAATTCTATGCAGCCTTTGGAATATCCCTGGAATGATGACCTGGATCCGGTGCTGGACGGCGCCTGGGTCGTGGACGGCAAGGAATATAAGACCGGCTACCGCCTCCTCTGGGAGCGGGTGGAGGAGTGGACGCTCGAACATGTCGGTGAAGTCTGTGAGATAGAGCCCGAGCGGATCGAGAAAGCGATCCATATGTTTACCGACAATAAGCCGAGCGGCTTAGCGATCGGTGTGGCCACCGACCAGACGCCCAATTCGGAGCAGGCGGCCATGGCGGCCTGCATCATTGACAGCCTGATGGCAAATATAGAGCGCCCCGGGGCACTGTGCCAGCGCTTCCGTGTGAGCGGCACGCTGCGTATGCCGAACTATCCGGTGCCGCAGGCGGAGAATATGCTGCCGGATGAGATGTTAAAGATCCGGCTGGGCGGCAACGAGTACAAGGGGCTGCACATCTGGTGGGGCGGACAGGGCGCGGCTATTTTGGATGCGTGTATTACGGGAAAGCCCTACCCGCTCAAGATGTGGATCGACCGTTCCGGCAACAAGTTTGGCGTGGTGGCGGAGGCCAATAAGATCGAGGAGGCGATCAAGCATCTGGACTATGTTGTCCATGCCTATATGTATCCCACTTCGATGTCGGCTTATGCGGATATCCTGATGCCGACGGAGGAATGGCTGGAGATGGATATGCTGGTGGAGACCTGCAACATGATCGTGGCCCGGCAGTCGACGACGCATCTCTGGGAGACTTGCGACGAAGCCGTATTTTTCTCCCGGCTGGCGAAAGTCTGCGCTGAAATGGGGCATGAGGGCTGCCAGAAGGCATTTGATCCCGAATTTATGGGAGACGATCTGGCCTACTGGGATACCATGGAAGAGCTGTTTGACCACTGTGTCGGCAAGATCGGCATGACATGGAATGAAGTCAAAGAGAAAGCGCCGTTCGAGTACCTGACAAAGGAAGAGTGGCGCACTTACTATGTATACAAGCAGATTGACGAGGAGACAGGCAAGCCAAAGGGCTTTGACACACCCTCTAAAAAGATTGAGATCTATTTAGACAGCATGATCACGCTGTCCCGGACAGGACAGCCGTTTGCGAAGTGTATACTTCCGCCGGCATCGAAGGACTATGATCCGCTGCCCTACTATCTCGAGCCTCCCGAGGGCCCGATCGCCACGCCGGAGCTGGCGAAAAAGTATCCGCTGATCTTAACGAGCGGGCGGGTTCCTTTTTTCCATCACGGCACACTCCGGAATGTACCGGCCGTGCGGGAGATCTATCC
>JAJBVF010000460.1 GCA_020859965.1 Clostridiales bacterium | reverse complement strand
GGTAGGGGAGCTACCGGGTGTTTCGAGGGGAGTATAAATAATTAATAAGGGGTTTTGTAAAAAAAATTGTTTGAAGGGTAAATTCTTTTTACGCAAATGATTATAATATAGTTTCCAGAAAAATGCAATACATATTTTACAAATTTTATGGAATACTACAAGCGTAATACAAAATAAGATCAGGAGGTAATTACAATGGCTAAGAACACAACAGAAAATAATGCTTCAAATACGGAAAGGCAGCAGAACAGCGCAAAGAATACGAATCAGCAGAACCAGCAGCAGAACAAAGCGAAGAACGCATCAAAGAACAGCAGCTCAAACACCACATCCGAACAGAACGATTTTGAAAATGAGTCGAACTGTGAGAAAGACTGCGGTTCCAGATATTGATCAGAAAAAACAGGCTTTGGTAAGAGACAGGAAAGGAGACGGCGTTATCTGCCGTCTCTTTTCTGTTGGAATAAAAAGTTTTCTGAATTTTTTGATTTATTCCGAACCCGGGGATTCTTTTCTTTTTGCTTTATCATATCTTATAGTAGACGGTAACATTTCCCGATGAATGTCCATCATTACTATGTGTTTTTCAACAGAATAAATGTGTGCTGCACATGCATGTATTTGATGTCTTTTGAGAAAGCATATGTTTGAGGCGCAGAAGAAACAGATGGAGAAAGAGTTGCTGCAGGAAAGGAAGGGGGAGAAAGAAGCAGATGGATACGATTTCCGCAAAGGAGTTGGATCGATATATAGACCGGCAGGGATATCTGATCGTGGATCTGAGATCCCGTACGGAGTTTTTGCAGGGACATATCCGGGGAGCGGTGAATGCCCCGGATGGGAGATTTCGTTGTGTGCCGGAATGTCACAGGAAGGATATCCTGATTTTGTATTGTGACCGGGGAGCACGGAGCATGTCCGCGGCGCGTGAACTTGAAAAAATGGGATGGAAAACCAGAACAGTGGTAGGGGGTATCCGGGCTTACCGGGGAAAAAATATGGTAAAGGATATGCCTCGTAAAGCTATTGACAGAGTGGACGGAGGGCATTAATATAACTGTATATAGAAGAAAAAGTTTGAGGGAGACATATGAAGAATCAGATGGAGTTGATGGCTCCGTGCCACTTTGGCCTGGAATCAGTGCTGAAAAGGGAGATTACAGATCTTGGGTATGAGATCAGTTGTGTGGAAGATGGAAGGGTTACATTCTGGGGCGATGCGGAAGCAATCGCGCTTTCTAATGTGTTTCTGCGCTCTGCGGAGCGTGTGCTTCTGAAAGTGGGGAGTGTGCATGCCCAGACATATGACGAGCTTTTTGAGGGCGTGAAGGCAATGCCGTGGGAGCAGTATTTGCCGGCGGATGCGAAGTTCTGGGTGACAAAGGCGACTACAGTGAAAAGCAAATTGTTTAGCCCTTCAGATATTCAGTCGATTGTAAAAAAGGCGGTCGTGGAACGGCTGAAAAGTGTGTACAGGATCAACTGGTTCCAGGAGAACGGAGCCAGTTATCCTCTGAGGGTATTTTTTATGAAAGACGAGGCGGTCCTTACAATTGATACGACCGGAGAATCTCTGCACAAGAGGGGATACCGGAAGCTCACCGCGAAGGCTCCGATCTCGGAGACACTTGCCTCAGCGCTGATCATGCTGACCCCGTGGAAAGCAGACCGGATCCTGGTAGATCCGTTTTGCGGCAGCGGTACCTTCCCGATCGAAGCAGCGATGATGGCGGCTGATATCGCGCCGGGAATGGATCGGTCTTTTCTGGCGGAACATTGGGAAAATCTTGTGGAACGGCGGAACTGGTACGATGCAGTTGAGGAAGCACAGGACCGGATCAATCTGTCGGTAAAGACAGATATTCAGGGGTATGATATCGATGGGGAAGTGGTCCGGGCAGCGCGTGAAAACGCTAAGAGGGCCGGTGTGGATCACCTGATTCATTTCCAGCAGCGCCCGGTGAGTGAACTGAATCATCCGAAAAAATATGGTTTTGTGATCACAAATCCGCCTTACGGGGAACGTCTGGAAGAGAAGGCGGCGCTTCCGCGTCTGTATCGGGAGATAGGAGAAGCATTCGCCCGTTTGGATTCCTGGTCGGAATATGTGATCACCTCTTATGAGGAAGCGGAGAATTATATTGGGAAAAAAGCCGCGAAGAACCGGAAAATATACAATGGCATGATCAAAGCGTATTATTACCAGTTTCCGGGGCCGCGTCCGCCGAAAAGGGATATGGTGAAGTGATTTGATGAAAAAATGTAATGCGGCGATCCGGATGGCGGTTTCCCTGATGCTTCTGATGCTTCTGCCGGTTTTCACGAAAGCTTCTGAACTGCCTTCCTATTGGTATGCGGGAGATTCCGGGAAAAAGCCTGTGGTGAAAGATCAGGGCTCCTATGGAACCTGCTGGGCCATTACAGCTACCTCTGCGCTGGAAGCTGCGCTGCTTCCTTCACAGCAGATGGTGTTTTCCGCGGATCATATGACGAGGCAGAATTCCTTTACCGCTGACATCAATGATGGCGGCGATTACTTGATGCTGATGGCGTATCTTTGCGGCTGGCAGGGACCGGTGACGGAGGAAGAGGATCCATATGGGGATGAGTATTCTCCGGATGATCTTACTCCGGCCGTTCATGTGCAGGAAGTTCATATTTTGTTGGATTCATCCATTGAAAAAATAAAAGAAACTGTGTATACTTATGGCTCTGTACAGACCTCTTTGTACATGGACCGTACGACTGCTGCGGAAGGAGCGGGATATTATAATGTCTCCACTTTTTCCTATTATTATCCGGAGCTTATGACGCAGAATCATGATGTGCTGATTCTTGGCTGGGATGATACGTATTCGGCAGAGAATTTTGAACAGATACCGGAAAAGGACGGCGCTTTTATCTGCCTGAATACCTGGGGAAGTGATTTTGGCGAGGATGGGATTTTTTATGTGTCCTATGAGGATCCGAACATTGCTCAGGTGGGAGTAGCCTACACTCGTATCGAGGATCCGGATAATTACGACAATCTTTATCAGTATGATGAATGCGGATGGCAGGGGCAGCAGGGTTACAATTCCAGTGAATGCTGGTTTGCGAATGTTTATACGGCCGCTGCGGATGAAGAGATTGCCGCTGTCGGATTTTATGCGACCAGCGAAAACACCGCCTGCGAGATCTATCTGGTACATGATTTTGCAGGAACAGATTCGTTTGATACAATGGAGTATCTGCAGAGCGCGGATTTTACGGATATGGGATATTATACGGTGGACCTGGAGG
>JAJBVF010000203.1 GCA_020859965.1 Clostridiales bacterium | reverse complement strand
ATCTTTGGAATGCACCTTCAGAGTGTCGATACGTCCCTTCAGATCCGGCTTGTCCACTTCAACCCGGCGATCAAAACGACCCGGACGGAGCAGCGCCTGATCCAGTACCTCCGGACGGTTCGTCGCCGCCAGCACGATCAGTCCCTTAGACGGCTCAAATCCGTCCATCTCCGCAAGCAGCTGATTCAGCGTCTGCTCACGCTCGTCATTTCCGCCGCCGAAACGGGTATCACGGCTCTTCGCCACCGCGTCAATCTCATCAATAAAAATGATGCAGGGAGCGTTCTTCTTCGCTTCCTCAAACAGGTCGCGCACACGGGATGCGCCGACACCGACAAACATCTCTACAAAATCCGATCCGGAAAGAGAGAAGAACGGACACTTCGCCTCGCCTGCGACTGCCCGCGCAAGCAGCGTCTTACCGGTACCCGGAGGGCCAACAAGCAGCGCGCCCTTCGGCAGCTTCGCGCCAATTTCTGTATATTTCCCCGGATTTTCAAGAAAGTCCACAACTTCCTGAAGCGACTCTTTCGCCTCATCCTGACCGGCCACGTCCTTAAACGTCACACCGGTCTCTTTCTGAATATAAACCTTCGCCTTGCTCTTGCCGACGCCCATGACGCCACCGCCGCCACTGCCGGTCATCCTCCGCATCGCAAAGGCAAAGATTACCCAGATAATCAGCAACGGCAAAAAGCTGATCACCACACTCCAGATCAGACTCGAAGTCGTATCCGGAATATTCCACGTAAATGCTACGCCCGCCTGATCCAGACGCGCCACCAGATTCGGGTCGTCCGGATTACCCGTATAATAAGTCACCGTCCCTGAAGATGTCCCAAAATAGTCGGAAAGCGCATCGCTGCTTAGCACGATCTCAATCTGATCAGAATAAACTGTGACTGAACTTACTTTTCCATCTTCAAGTAATTCGAGAAATTCATCATAAGTAATTTCTACGGAGGACGTATTGCTTCCCCAGCTGTTGTTCACCAGCGCCAGGACAAGCAAAGTAACCAGCGTGACCACCAGGAAGATCATAAAGGTATTATTATTTCTTCCCTGACGATTTGGGCCCTGGTTTCCGCCATTGCGGCGGTTGTCATATTGATTGTTATCCATTCGGTTGCCTCCTGATTTCGCTATACGTAGAGAGCCGCATTTCTCTTATGGCATCTGTTTTCCTCCGGGAAAAGACAATCGACTCTCAGTTTCTTCATTATAATTGGCTATTCGTCAGAAATCAATACCGCAATTATAAACGTTTTATGAAAAAAGTTTTTGATTTTTCTATGAGATCATAATGCTCCCTTCGATATTATACAGTTCATCGTCATACATAATCTGTATGCTATACGTATCTGCTTCCAGATCGCCAAGCGGAATCGGCAATCCATACTGGTAGCTGTTCACCTCATCCGAGAGCAGTTTGATGTCAGAAATATCATACACATATGTGTGCTCTGTCCCGTTGAAAATCACCTGCGTATACATATGGTCGCCGCCCTCCAGATAGAGCACGTTTCCGCGCAGAGTGAAGCTCACTGCCTCATCCGTCAACGTCTCATTATCTGTGATAGTTACAGATTCTTCCACTTCCACCGGTGTGCGAAGCGTTCCCTTCACACTGTTCTCCGGCATCGTGTAAGCGCCGGCACAGTCATTCATTGAGAAGGAAATCGCATAGCCGCGATAGAACCGGTGCGCAATCAGCCATGTATTCAGGATTTCTCCCGATTCATAATCAATCTCATAGATCTGCCCGCGGTTTTCGGTATCGAGATATGCGGACAGGTACGCGTTCACGGAAAATACCCGCTCTTCCTCGCTCATATAAAACGCGTTGGAGGTGATGACTGAATACGCGGTCTGATAATTCTTCAGCTGCGACACAGTCATATTTTCCGCATCCACCGAATAAATCTTTACATAGGAAGCTTTTGTATAATCATAGCTGTCCAGCATCCGGTAGTTCGCGTAATGGTTATCAAACAGCATAATCTCGGTCGTATCCGGGTTGCCGTCCAGATCCTCCTCCAGTACGTAAGCAGCGTGCTGCTGATAATGCCACTGGAAATCCTCTGTGGCGGTAAGCACCTTGTCTTCGTATTCCGTGCCTTCCCACATGGTCGGGTCGGCTAAAATCCAGAGAATTTCATCTGTAGACCAGTCAATCCGGATCACAGAATGAAGGTTCCGGCAGCTGATCAGAATGGAATCCGTATCCTCATCATAGGAAACCGTATTCGTGTGGCACCAGTCATCCCGGTCAATGTATTCCGATCCCTCAAACAGCTCATTCAGGTTGAGCGACTTCACCACTTCGCCGGTCTCGCGGTCGATTTCCTGAAGCATGTTCTGCTCATAGCCGTCATTCGAATTTGTGAGTACCAGGAAATTGCCGTCCGGCGTCATCTCCTTTATATCATGATGTACACCTTCCGGGAAATAATACACATTATATACCCGGCCAAGATAATCCATTTCCCAGAATTCACAGGAATTCGGCATGCTGGCGTTCGGATAAAGGACATTCTCCGCTTCCATCAGGAAATGCCCGTTCTCCAGCATAAATAATCCGTAATACTCCCACTCCACCGTGCAGTACCAGCGAATCTCTCCGGTCTCGTCAAACGCGTAGGCATACGGTGCGGAAAGTCCGGAAACCAGCATCAGATCCATGGCCGACTCCGTACCATAAGCGCCGACTTCTGCTTCTCCCTGCAGCGCCTCCGGCAGTTCTTCTGTCTCAATCGTAATCGTTCTGCTGTCGGTCACATTTCCATCCGCGTCCAGAAGCTCCAGCAGAACTTCATTTTCATATCCGGCATAAAGTCCCAGAATCGGTACGATATGCAGCGTGGCTGCGTCAATCGTATCCGTGATATCCTGCTCTTCCGTCTTTCCCTTTACCGTCACGCGGACCTCACATTCTTCATCCGTCTCAAAAGCTGCCACCGCGGTCAACGGAGTATTCTGATAAGGATTCTGAATCACAAGAGCATTCTCAAACGTATACGAATTTTCTTCCACTTCAGCGACAATCGCATCAGAGATTGCCTGCGTCTGCTCCGGCATGGCCAACTCTGTATTCAGATCCGTTTCAATCACAAGATCCTCCGAAGATACCACCGTATACGCACGGCCATCCACATCGTACAGCGTCAGCTGCGCCCCCTGATCATCCAGAGATTCCGTCGTGTCCACATAAACGGTGGAGTACGTATGTGGCGTATACGGCGTTCGTTCTATTTTTAAAGCTGTGGGTTCGCGGTGGGCGGCTGTGA
>JAJBVF010000412.1 GCA_020859965.1 Clostridiales bacterium | reverse complement strand
GTATTATAATGATGCAAAGATTACGAGAATGCAAAGCACAGAGCGATTCGCAGTATCATACCCTTTTATCGCCCGAATCACGATAAGAAAAGCGGCGCTTTTGCTGCAAATACTCAATACCGGAGAAGAATATGGCCAAAAACAAACCATTACGACAGACCGCCTACGAATATATCAAGGCAAAAATACTATCCTGCGAATACGCGCCGGGAACATATATCAATGAACATCAGATCTGTGAAGAGATGGATGGGATCAGCCGTACCCCTGTCCGTGACGCGCTCGGCCGCCTGGAACAGGAAGGGCTTCTCGAAATTATGCCCAAAAAGGGCATTCTTGTGACTGCTTTGAATTTCAGCGATATCAACCGCCTGTATGAAGTGAGACTGTTGCTGGAGCCTTATGTACTCCGGCGGTATGGGGCGAAGCTCGATCCGGTCGAGCTCAATCGGTTTGCCGAGATCATGGCTGACCCGGGCCGGATTCATTCCGATTCCGCGCAGTATTATTTTTACGACCTTGACGATCAGTTTCATGGTTTCATTATGAATGCACTGCCGAATCAGTACCTCCTCGGCGCTTATGACAATATTTCCAATCTCAACCACCGCCTGCGTGTATTATCGGGCAATGTCGTGGAAAACCGCATCCGGGACACCTTCGCGGAGCATCTGCTAATCATAAACGCCTGTCTGGCAGAGGACTGGGAGGCCGCGGCATCCGCTATGACCGAACATCTGGAAAATTCCCGGGTGGCCACCTTCCATCTGATCTCGGCAAGCGGATACAATGTCTGAGTCTGTGCAAGGTTTCCCCCGTCATTCATGAGCGCCGGCGCGCCCGTTTAGCAAAAGCCGGCTTTGCGCATAAACATACAAAATAAGGCGTCCATAAAGGACGCCTTATCTTATGTTCGATTTTATGCGATTTTTGTTTTATTTGCTTTTGGTTTTCGTCGCCTGTATTTCTGACGAAACCTTCCCTTTCTTCCATGCTTACTGTTCTGTGAATAGCGGCGTGGAATAATAACGGTCTCCGCTGTCCGGAAGAAGCACAACGATCGTTTTCCCTTTATTCTCCGGGCGCTTTGCGAGCTGCAGTGCCGCATGCAGCGCTGCTCCGGAGGATATGCCGGTCAGAATTCCCTCCGCCTTACCAAGCGCCTTTGCCGCCTCAAATGCGTCCTCATTTTCAATCGGAAGAATTTCATCGTAAATCTCTGTATTCAGAGCCTGCGGAACAAATCCGGCGCCGATTCCCTGAATCTTATGAGCACCCGCTCTGCCGGCTGAAAGTACCGGAGAAGATGCCGGTTCTACCGCCACGATCCGAACTTCCGGCTTCTGCGCCTTCAGATATTCACCGACACCTGTGATCGTACCACCCGTGCCGACTCCGGCGACAAAAATATCCACCTGTCCGTCCGTATCTCTCCAGATCTCCGGACCGGTCGATCTGCGATGCTCCGCCGGATTCGCCGGGTTTTCAAACTGTCCCGGGATAAAGCTGCCTTCAATCTCTTTCGCAAGCTCTTCTGCTTTCCAAATCGCGCCATTCATACCCTTCGATCCATCGGTAAGCACCACTTCCGCCCCATATGCCTTCAGGATATTCCGACGTTCCACGCTCATAGTCTCCGGCATGGTAAGAATCACATGATATCCTTTCGCCGCCGCGATCGCTGCAAGCCCAATACCGGTATTTCCGGATGTCGGCTCAATGATCGTACTGCCTTCGCGCAGCAGTCCTTTTTCTTCGGCATCCTCAATCATAGACCTTGCAACCCGATCTTTCACGCTCCCGGCCGGATTAAAATACTCCAGCTTCGCGAGCAGCGTCGCCTCCACGCCATTTTCCCTGGCAAACCGCTTCAGATTCAGAAGCGGCGTGTCGCCAATCAGATCCGTAATACTTTCATAAATTCTGCTCATTTTTCTATTCCCCACTTATCCGCTAGGTTTAATCGGTATAAGAACAGCCTACATCATACTCTGGATTTTGTCAACCCCTTTTTCGAAATGGCTGTCAGTTCCGCCCCCATTTTCTGATTCATGCACAGCAGCGTACAGCAGAGCTGCCAGAATTCTACGCGCAGCCGTATGCATGAGAAAGGAAGACACCCTTTCTCATACGCCTTTTACTTTACTCATGCAGTTCCCCATCGATAATACGTACGATTCGTTTCGCGTTTTCGGCCACGCCAAGGTCATGTGTGATCATCACGATTGTATTTCCCATCTCATTCAGGCGGCGGAACAATTTCAACACTTCCTTTCCGCTGCTCTGATCAAGTGCGCCAGTCGGCTCATCCGCCAGAAGGATTGCCGGTTCCCCGACCAGTGCACGCGCGATTGCGACACGCTGCTGCTGCCCGCCTGAAAGCTCACGCGGCTTGTGGTGCACACGTTCCGACAGCCCCAGCATATTGATAATATCCTCGCTCTCCTCTTCCGCCTCACTCAGTGTCATGCCGCGCATCAGAAGAGGCATGACGATATTCTGCACGACATTGTAGGTCGGAATCAGATGATATTTCTGAAAAATAAAACCGATCTTCTCATTTCGTATCTGCGTCAGCTGTTTTTCTGTTGCATTGTGCACCTCGATCCCATCCAGAATGTAGGTGCCGTCATCCGCGTGATCCATGCAGCCAATAATATTCATCAGTGTACTTTTTCCGGAACCGGACGGTCCCAGGATTGCCAGAAATTCGCCTTCTTCCACATCCAGCGACACCGTTTTCAGCGCATGCAGCTGCGAGCTGCCCACCTGATAATATTTCTCAATACCCTTCATTTCTATTATATGCTTCATATTTCTGCCCCTGATGCTCAAGCGATTTGCTTCGAATTTTTTCCTTCTATTACCATGTCGGTCTGATGCGTTTTCCGCCGCCGTCAGCTATGTCTCTTTCCGACGACCGGCAGCAGATCAGGATCACTCCGTTCCTGTCAGCCACATCTCCGTGATCACTTCGTTTCCGGCTTCATCGGTTTCGAACAGAACTTCCAGCTCATCTCCGGCTTCCAGAATCGAAAATGTCTTTTCCTTACCTGTATCTGTATGTACCACCACTCCCACCTGGAGATACACCGTTGTTGTCTCCTGGGTAAGGCTGCCCACAAGGTCCTGCAGGTCTTCCGCATTATCCATACTGCTCACCGCATCCGCAATCTCACTCATATCCAGATCTCCGCTGCTGAACGCCTCAGCCATATCTGCCATATCTGACATGTCCATGTCTCCCATATTCTCCATGCCGCCTCTCTGGCCACGACCGCCCTGTGTACCTGTATCG
>JAJBVF010000273.1 GCA_020859965.1 Clostridiales bacterium | reverse complement strand
CCCCTCGGAC
This sequence comes from Clostridiales bacterium, assembly GCA_020859965.1. Taxonomy (GTDB): domain Bacteria; phylum Bacillota; class Clostridia; order Lachnospirales; family Lachnospiraceae; genus Choladousia. The sequence continues at coordinate 3,289 of JAJBVF010000273.1, read as the reverse complement.
GGCATCCATGCTGAATCCATTACCGAAGGAAACATCATTCTTGCAAAACCCGCTGATGGGGCGGCGCCGCAGCCATTCCGGATTTATAAGATCACCACACCGATGGACGGCAAGCTGGAGATAGCAGCGAGGCACATTTCCTATCAGCTGAACTTCATTACTGTGTCCCCTGTGACTGTGGTCTCCGGCACGGATGATCAGGTGGTGCTGGCTTATCAGGGGCTTTTGGATAATGCGGCAACTGAATGCCCGTTCTCCTTTGAGACGGATATGTCATCAACCGCTTACTTTGGAATCCTTGAGCCGACTTCCTTCCGAAACGCCCTGGGCGGCGTGGACGGCAGTATGCTGGACACCTTCGGCGGAGAGTTCGAGTGGGATATGTACACAGTGAGGCTCCTTAAGAACCGCGGATCAGATAATGGTGTGCGGATTGTTTACGGAAAAAACCTGGTCGATTTTAAGATGGAGAAATCCATCGAAGAGGTGATTACCGGGGTGCATCCGTTTTGGAAGGACAGCGAGACGGATGAGGTGATGGAGCTTTCCGAGAAGGTGGTCACGCTTGCCGATACGGATTATCCCTATGAAAAGATTGTAGTGCTGGACTGCACGGAGCAGTTTGAGGAGCAGCCGACCGAGGCATCCCTCCGTTCCTATGCAAAGAGCTACCTCGAATCCACATCCTACACGGAGCCGGACATTGATATAGATATCGACTTCGCACAACTGTGGCAGACTTCCGGGTATGAGGATATCGCGGAGGCGGAGCGGGTAAACCTGTGTGATACCGTCCATGTGTATGTCTCAAAGCTGGGCATTGAAGTATCGGCAACGGTCACGGAGACGGAGTATGACACACTCCTGGAGCGGTACAAATCCATCACGCTTTCCAATGCAGTGAGTTCCAGCCGGAACAGTTCCCTGTCATTGTCTGTGGCAACCACATCACAGGTCAAGACACTGATTGCCATCACGGACACAGCGATACGGCTTTCCACGGCAAAGACCTATGTGACGCAGGATGAGCTGTATTCGGATTACAGCACGACTGTGGAGGTCAAGGCTCTCATTGAGGAGACGGAAGAAGCCATCACGCTTTCCTATGACAAGAAGCTGGAAAGCTACTCAACGACCGAGGAAGTGAAATCACTGATCGAGGTCAGTGAGGGGAATATTGAACTGTCGGTGACAAAGACACTGACTGATTATACCAAGACCAGTGAGATACGGTCGAAGTTCGCTATGGACCCGACCAGCATCACCATAGAATCAGGCGTGATTTCCTTTGAGTCGAACACCATCAGCATCGACAGCGATAACTTCAAGCTGACCACTTCTGGTGAGGTCACGGCAAAGGGCAGCTTCACAAGCGGTTCGGATTCCTCTTACAAGATGGAGCTGGATTCCGGTGAGCTTACAGGCTACTACAAAGGAGAGGAAGTGGGGTCAATTTCCATGTCAGCCTATCATGGGTGGGAGATTGACGGCGAATCCTACACTTACCGGGGCGTTTCCATCGAGAGTGAGGACATCCAGCTGAAGGGTACGCTTGTGGATATCAATGCGGACTATTTCAATATCAACTACGCTGAAAGTAATTACTACTATGGCGGTACTGGCACAATCCGTGTTGTTTACGATTGGGAATGGGAGACACATAAGGTCATCACCGACCTGGACATCGACCTGGACGGCGGCTATGCCAGCTGGTCATGGGAGAACATCTCCATGATAGACAGCCTGTCCTATCAGACGCTGCGGTTCCAGAAGGGGCTTATGGTCACGACACTATAAAAGATGGAGGAAGAGAATATGCTGAGTTTTGTAAAAATCAATGAGAACGGCGGCATCTGGGCAAACCGTGATGAAGCCCTGTCGTATATGGCGAAGGGCTATAAGGTGTACACGGACACGGATGAAGCCGTGGAGCTGACGGAAGATGGCCTGCTTGCAATAAGCCAGAAGGACACCGGCGGCAGGGTCGGGGAATCTGTGACCGTTACTGTAGCGGCAGGCGCGGAAGGGTAAGGTGGCGCAATGTTAGGGATCAATGCGAGAGTGGAAGACCTGCGGGAGCAGATCGCAAAGGATATCAATGCCGCGCATATGCCTGCCTGCATTATCGATTATGTGCTTACCGAGATTTTAAACGATGTCCGGGCAAAGCGGATGAGTGAGGTGCAGAAGGAGCGGCGGCTCTACAGGGAAGAGAAAAAGACAGAAACCGTGGAGGCCGGGGAACCGGCGCCGGGTGAAGCGCCTGCGGCGAAAGAAATCCGGCGTGTAAAAGTGCCGCTGGAAAAGCCGCAGGAGGCCGAACCAAAGGAAGGTAAGGAAGGAGGCAGCTGATTATGGCGATGATCATCCGGCAGGAGATAGACCTGTCGCTAACGGAAAATCTGATACCGGCAGTCGTCCATATCCGCCAGTATGACAGCACGGCGAAGCAGATAGCCTGCAACATTTATGTCGGCGGCGCTGCATACACCCTGCCGGATGGTGCGGTGGTCAGTGTATCCGGCACAAGACCGGACGGGCAGCTGTTCCAGTACGGCTCCGATACTGACCCGGAGGTTATCTGGATTGATGGGACTCAAGTCATCATAGCGATAACCGATGTGATGAGCAATGCCGCAGGGCGGATGGCTGTCGACGTGACTCTGACACTTGATGGCTCAGTCGCCGGGACATTTGCGTTTGTATTAAGAGTGCAGGCATCTTCCGTAGGGAATGAGGCAATCTCCACTGGCTCTTATTCCGGGGCTGTGGAGGCTGTCGCGGCGGCGATTGCGGAAGTTTATATCAACGAAGACGGATACCTTGTTATTGAGTCGGAGGACGGGTTGAATTTAACCTATTCCATGGACGATGAGGGGAACATCTCGATCGATTATGAAGGGAGAAGCTCAGGTGTGAATATATAGGGAGCAGGATTGTCACAAAGCCCTGCGGGTATTGGAGCAGCGGGAGTGCCTATGAGGTACTCTCTATTGTACTGTACGCAGCGACCGGGGACAGTTATATTGCAAGAAAAGAAGTGCCAAGCGGCACAGAGATTGGAAATACGGAGTATTGGGCTTTGTGTGCGGACTTCTCGGCACAGCTTGAAGTACTGGCAAACAAGGTCGCCTCCATTCAGAGTGCGGCTGACACGCTGGCGGAGCAGATAGCAGCGAATGTGTCTGCTTCCACGGATACAGATGCCGACTATGCGGCGGAGGTTGTGGATGCAAGGGTCGGTGCTGATGGGAACAGTTACGATTCATTGGGAGCGGCTGTCAGGGGA
>JAJBVF010000215.1 GCA_020859965.1 Clostridiales bacterium | reverse complement strand
CCTCATTATAAAATAAAGGCAGCGAGGGAGGTGAGCAGCCATGCCGGAAGCGAATAATGAGGCTCAGTGCTTTTATGAAAACCTCAGGGACATCGGCTTTGAGGAGGAAATGATTTCCCGCTGTGTTCTGCTGCAGAAGGAAGGCCGGGACAGAGAATTGTTGGTTATACTACAAACCAGCCGCATGGATTTACTGAACGGTATCCATACGGAACAGAAGAAGCTGGACTGTCTGGATTATCTCGTAAACAGGCTGAATAAAAAGAGGGCGGGGAGAGGCGGATGAAGAAATACACACGGCGGCAATTTGTAAAATATGCAGCAGCCGGAGGGCTTTGTGCAGCAGCGTGGTTTCTTTTTGACAAATCTGTTTTAGATATTGCGGCACAGGACGATACGGAAGATGATACGAAAGATGATACGAAAGATGATACGAAAAAGACAGAATCGGGTACAGATGCTCTCGCTGCTAAAAAGACTGTCTCTGTAAAAACATCGGATGGAATGAAGATTCTGGTTGTTTACTTTTCCTGTACTGGTACAACAGAGCAGATTGCGCAGTGGATCATCCATGATACCGGCGCGGACAGCTGCGAAATCGTGCCGGAAATCCCATATACAGAGGACGATCTGGCTTATTACACCGGCGGACGCGCTGACCAGGAGCAGGCGGATGATTCCACCCGGCCTGCAATCTCCGGCAGTGTGGAGAACATCGGCCAATACGATGTGATCTTCCTCGGATATCCCATCTGGCACGGGCAGGCACCGCGAATCATCAGCACTTTTTTGGAAAGTTATGGTTTTTCCGGTGTTACAATCATTCCCTTCTGTACCTCTCATAGCAGCGGCATTGGCTCCAGTGCTGAAAATCTGCATGATCTCTGTTCCGACCCGGTTACATGGATGGACGGGCGGCGGTTCTCCGGGGACGCGGCGGAAAGTGATGTGGTTGAATGGGTGGAAAGTTTAGAATTACCGGAAAGTGAGGCTCGTATCGTGGGAGAATTTGACTTTGAGACAAAAACTGTATTGCTCAACAGCGGCTACGAAATGCCGATCATGGGGCTTGGCACCTACAGTCTGACGGATGAGGAATGCGCTGTTTCCATTGCCGCGCTGCTGGAAGCAGGCGGCAGACTGATTGATACCGCATATATGTACGGCAACGAGGCAGCTGTCGGTCAGGCAATCCGGGAATCGGATGTGCCGCGGGAAGAAGTTTTTGTGATTACCAAGCTCTATCCCAATCAGTTCGACCATGCGGCGGAAGCTATTGACGAAGCATTGGAAAAGATGGGACTTGACTACATCGATATGCTCCTTCTTCATCATCCGGGTGACGAGGATGTGGAAGCGTATCTGGCGCTGGAGCAGGCTGTCGCTGATGGAAAAGTCCATTCAATCGGCCTGTCCAACTGGTATGTGGAGGAACTGAAAGAATTTCTGCCGCAGGTGAGCATCACTCCTGCTTTGGTGCAGAACGAAATCCATCCGTATTATCAGGAAAACGACGTGATTCCCTATATCCAGTCGCTGGGGATTGTGGTGCAGGGCTGGTATCCCCTGGGCGGACGCGGATATACTACGGAGTTGTTAGGGAATGAAACCATCTCTGCGATTGCTGAGGCTCATGGTGTTTCCTCCGCTCAGGTAATTTTGCGGTGGAATTTGCAGAAAGGCGTTGTAGTGATACCAGGCTCCGGCAATCCGGATCACATCAGGGAAAATCTGGACTTGTTTGATTTTGAACTGACGGATGAGGAAATGGAGCAGATCAATGCCCTGGATCGGAACGAAAAACATGACTGGTACTAAAGAAGGACGGAAACCAGAGTGAATGTTCTGGTTCTTAACGGAAGCCCCCGTCCCAGGGGCAATACAAAAAAGAAAGTGAGGATAAAAAATCATGGAAGAAAAACTGAATCTGACAATGGAATGGGATAAGACGTTCCCAAAGAGTGAAAAGGTTAATCACAGCAAAGTTACTTTTCATAACCGATATGGAATCACGCTTGCGGCAGATATGTATGCGCCAAAAGATACGCAAGGGCAAGGGCAGCTCCCGGCGATCGCGGTCTGCGGTCCCTTTGGCGCTGTAAAAGAGCAGGCAGCCGGTCTGTACGCGCAGACAATGGCGGAGCGCGGATTTCTGACAATAGCATTTGATCCATCTTACACCGGTGAAAGCGGCGGGCAGCCCCGCTACATGGCGTCCCCGGACATCAACACAGAGGACTTTATGGCGGCTGTGGACTTTCTTTCCGTGCAGGACAAAGTGGATCCAGAACGAATCGGCATTATTGGCATCTGCGGCTGGGGCGGCATGGCGTTAAATGCGGCAGCGCTGGACACCCGTATCAAAGCGACGGTAGCTTCGACCATGTACGACATGACTCGCGTGAACGCGAACGGCTACTTTGACAGTGAGGACAGTGAGGAAGCCCGGTATGAAAAGCGCAAGGCTCTCTGTGCTCAGAGAATCGCTGACTACAAGAACGGAACTTATGCTCTGGGCGGCGGTGTGGTGGATCCGCTGCCGGAGGATGCGCCGTTCTTTGTGAAGGATTATTACGATTATTACAAAACGGAGCGCGGTTATCATCCGCGCAGCCTGAATTCCAATGGCGGATGGAATGTGACCGGCTGCCAGTCGTTTCTGAATATGCCGATTTTGCAGTACAGTCAGGAAATCCGGAATGCTGTGCTCATCATCCATGGAGAAAAAGCGCACTCCTGCTATTTCAGTAAGGACGCTTTTGCGAAGCTGACCGGAGATAACAAGGAACTGATGATTATTCCGGGAGCGGTTCACACCGACCTTTATGACCAGACGGATGTGATTCCTTTTGATAAGATGTGCGAATTTTTTGGCCGCTATCTGGCATAATATAAAACTTTATTTATGAAAATAAGTTCCGGCACTGGTGTCGCAGAGCTTCTGACTCTGGTGCCGGACTTAACTTTATCAATTTATGAATAGGGATTGTCATTTTACAATCTATCATGGAAGCATATTTCAGAACGTGGCGTTTCTGTAAGAAAAACAAAATGTCCGGGAATGATTGCCGGGTACGGCAGGAGGTATATATGGAATATCGTACTTTGCTCCATGGGGGCGAAAAAATCAGCGTGATCGGAATGGGATCTTCTGTGATAGGGGAGCGCCCGGAGGAAGAAATCATTGCTACTGTCCGCTCCGCTATGGATAACGGCATCAATTATTTTGATATGGCAGGCGGCCATGCAGCAATCTTTGATGCTTACGGCAAAGCTCTGGAAGGAAGACGGGATCAGGTC
>JAJBVF010000465.1 GCA_020859965.1 Clostridiales bacterium | reverse complement strand
CGCCTCTTCCATATAATGTGTCGTCAGAAGAATCGTCAGGTTTTGTCCGTTCAGCTTTTTCAGCAGGTTCCACATCTGCCGCCGTGCCAGCGCGTCCATCCCCGCGGTCGGCTCATCCAGCAGCAGAATCTCCGGCTCTGTCAGAAGCGCACGGCACACCATCAGCTTGCGCTTCATGCCGCCGGAAAGCTTGCGCACGGTACGCCTTCGGTAATCGATCAGGCCGCAAAATTCCAGCAGCTCTTCCGACCGTTCCCGTATCTTTTTCTTCGGCATAAAATACAGGCGGCCCTGATATTCCATAATCTCATCCATCGTCATATCCTGCCGCATGGAATATTCCTGTGTGATCAGGCTGATTTTCCTCTTTAATCGCGTGTTCTGACGGGTCAGCAGTTCGCCGTCAATGAGAACCTCTCCTTCGCTCGGCAGAAGCAAAGTGGACATCATCCCGATCGTAGTCGTTTTTCCCGCTCCATTCGGTCCAAGGAGTCCAAAAAACTCGCCGGTCTCAATCCGCAGGTTCAAATGGTCAACCGCTATAAAATCATTGAATTTTTTTGTAAGATTTTTCAATTCAATCATGGGCAGCGTCCTGCGCGGAGCTCACCGAAGCGGATGATGCATCCCCGTTTTCTCTTATCACGATCACAGAATAATAGCTGGGCTGATCCGGGATTTCCTCAACGTCCATATAGCGTTTTTCATTGTCCATCCCGCAGTTTTCGATCATCATGCCCTTCAGATTCTTTTCGCGCAGCGCCGCTTTTACCAGAGGCATTTTGGAGGCCGCCTTCATCAGCACCTTTGTCCCAGGAAGCTCCAGTGCATCTTCTATTTCATAAGTAGACGGAATGATATGAAGCTGCTCCGAGCGATCCACCAGACTGTCCCCAAGCTTCGCGCTCACCGCGCAGAACGACGGGACTCCATTGATAATTTCCGCCTGGTAGCCCCGTTCTTTTACTAACCGATGAACGTAAATATACGTGCAGTAGATCGTCGGATCCCCAAGAGTCAGATACGCTACATCTTTCCCCTGCTCCAGCTGCGCGATGATCAGGTCTGCCGCTTTCTCATATGCCGCATCCAGCACCTCTTTTTTCTTTGTCATGGGAGTTACCAGATTCAGGCACTCTTTTTCATCCAGTCCTTTTACAATGCCGGCCGCGATCTTATAGCTCACCGCACATTCCTTTCCGTCCGCCGGCACTGCCAGCACCGGACATCTCTCAATTGTCTCCACCGCCAGGTATGTCATCAGCTTCGGATCTCCCGGTCCCACGCCAACTCCGTACAGTATTCCCTTCATTTCATTTGTTCCTTTCTATGATAATCCTTCCTGCGATACGTGTTTGTGCTATGCACATTTCCATGATATACTTTCCCGCATCTGCAGTTTTCTTCACGGTGACGCTTCTGTCCGCCGCATCCGTTTTTTACGTATTCTTTATCATACGCTATCCGAAAAAAGGTGTCAACCCAGGCAGTTTTATTCCTGCATCATGGAAGCACGATCTTCTGCCCGGGCAGGATCAGATTCGCGTCCTCAATCCCGTTTGCCTCACAGAGTTCCTCCAGCCGTTCCAGGCTTCCGTAATACTGAGCACAGATACTCGCGAGCGTATCTCCCTCCCGGATGACATACGCAGCCTGAACCTGACGGCTTGCCACCGCGGCCGCTTCCTCTGTCTCTGCAACTGTCTCTGAAACTGTCTCTGCATCTGGCTCCGGAATCGTCTCCGCAACTGTCTCTGAAACCATCTCTGAAGCCGTCTCTGAAACCGTCTCTAAGATCGTCTCCAAAGCCGTCTCCGCAACCTTTTCTGACTCGTCAGCCGACACTTCTGCCACATCCGATGCTGAGGCAGAAGCAGCAGCCTCTGTATCTGCAACTGTCTGTGCGCTGTCCGTGCTTTCAACCTCTTCCGTCTCATCTGCCCAGAATGCATCTGAACCACTTAAAACGATTTCACTGCTCTGGTCACCTGCATTCGCCGATGCTTCCACGCTGCTTCCGTCGTCCGCAGCAGTCAATGTCTCTGTACTGTTATCGCTGTTTCTGCCGGCCGATGTTTCTGCAGAATCATTTACAGCAGTCAGACTCCGCATTTGCTGCTGATCTTCCACGCGGTTCACGACTATCACGCCGATGATCAATACTCCTACGACAAAAAAGGAACTGGCAAGCTTCAAAAAGCTCCTGCTCCTTTCCTCTGACTTGTTTTTTATTTTCTCGCGGAAGTTTCTGATCGCCTGTTCCGGCAATCCCTCCTTCTCCACGCTTGTTTCTCCAAATGTCTCTGCCAGGTACTCCTGCATCCGCTCGTTCTGCTCATAGAACACAAAATAGCCAGAGAGACCCTCATACTGACCACTATCGAGCCAATAAAGACGCTCCTCCTGATCCTGCAGATGATACAGGATCTGCCCTGCCTCCGGAAAATGCGCTGAAAGCTCTTCCATCCTCCCCGCCGGATACATGCCGATCACACAGCATCCCTGAATCCCACAGCCGGGAAAGCGCTCTTCTATTTCTTTTCTAAGGGTTTCCCAGGGATCCTTCGTATCTTCCTGGCTGAAGATTGTTCCGGCAGTGTTTTCCTGTCCCGTATTTTTCCGGGCCTTATCTGCCCTGTTTTCCAATGCAGTGTTCTTCCAGGCTTCACCTGCCGGTTTTTCCGATGCCATGTTCTTCCGGACCTCATCTGCTTTTTTCTCCCAGACCGTGTCCTGTTCGTCGCCGGCAGATCCTGTTTCCTCCGGCATTCCGTATCGTTTCTGGAAAGCCTGCCACAATCCCTTCTTTTCTTTCTGTTCTTCCGTTCCGTTTTCCTTTGCTGCATTTTCTGTTTTATTTACTGCTGTAATTCCGTCTCTTTTATTTTCCTTATCGGATGCTTCAGGCTTCTGCAGCGGTTCTTTTCCGGCATCGGCTCCTTTTTTCCCAACATCAGCCTTTTCTTTTTCGGAATTCTTCAGAGAAAAATCCGGGATCTCCATAATCCCGCGCACAAACACACAATCTGCATCCGGCGTACTTTTCCGTTCCCCTAAAAATACGCCAAGGTAATTTCCGGCTCCTCTGTCCTCCATCTTCCGTATGTAAGTCATCACATAATCTTCCAGGCAAATCTTCTGCCTGCCCTGTATATCTCCGATCTGGCGTATGTTTCTCGGCAGCAAATTTTCATTTCCCATAATCCGCACACTCCTTTTCACATCTCACAGCCTGGATTCCGTAAGGAATCTGCAAAGGCAGCACTGCATGGTGCCATATTCACAATACCTTACCATATAC
>JAJBVF010000286.1 GCA_020859965.1 Clostridiales bacterium | reverse complement strand
CGTACGCAGCTACTGATGACTATACTGACGATGATACTGAGGAAGATACTGATGACGATACTGAAGAAGAGACTGAGGAAGAGACTGAGTATGAGACCGAGGAAGTAACGGAAGAAGCGACTGAGGAAGAGACCGAGACGGAAACTGAGGAAGCGACTGAAGAAGAAGATGCTGAACTCGAAGTAATGTCTTATGATGAGTATATTGCGGCGGATGTTGATACACAGGTTATGATTGAGACCTATGTACAGGCAAAGCAGTCCTGGTGGGTTGATACGGCAACGTTATATACCCAGGATGAAGATGGCGCGTATTTCCTGTACAACATGGAATGCTCTGAAGAAGACTATGAACTGCTTGAAGAAGGAACAAAGATCCTTGTTACCGGATACAAGTCAGAGTGGTCCGGTGAAGTGGAAATCATTGACGCGACATTTGAGATCGTGGATGATGGTGATACATTTGTAGCAGAGCCGCTGGATGTGACCGAACTGCTTGGAACGGATGAACTGGAAGAGCATCAGAATGAATATGTATCCTTTACCGGAATGACTGTTGAGGCTTCTAAGGATGCGGATGGAAACGAAGCTGCGTTCCTCTACAGCTGGGATGGTTCCGGAGAAGATGGTGATGATCTCTATTTCAATGTTTCCTATAATGGAGAAACCTATACATTTACGGTAGAATCTTATCTGTGTGATAACACCACAGATGTATATCAGGCAGTGACTGAGCTGGAAGTGGGCGATGTGATTGATATGGAAGGTTTCCTGTATTGGTATGAGGGTGTGAATCCACATATTACATCTGTGACTGCTTCAGAGGCTGAAGATGCAGAGGAAGAGACTGACGCTGAAGAGGAGACCGAGGTCGTAGAAGAAGAGGAAGAAACTGAGACCGAAGCTGCTGAGGAAGAATCGGAAACAGATTCGGATGAGATCTAAAGAGAATGATAGATACATCTGACTGATCGGAAACAAAAAAGTCTGGGGGAAATTCTGTTGCAGGATTTCCCCTCCTTTATGCGCAGCGGGTATCATTGACAGAGGAGAAATTGGTTATGAAAATATATGTGGCAAGACATGGACAGACCAGGTGGAATCTGGAAGACCGCGTCAGCGGAAGGACAGATATTCCGCTGACAGACCAGGGCTGGAGACAGGCAGAGCAGTTAGCGGAAGAGGTGGCAGGCCTGGATATTGATCTGATGATTGTCTCACCACTTTTGCGTGCGCAACAGACAGCAGGGGTGATTGCCAGACGATGTGGGATTCCGATGTCGACGGATGAGCGTCTGATCGAGTTTGATTTTGGAGTCTTTGAGGGGCGCCATCGCACGGATCCGGAGTTTCGCGCGATTCGCCGAAATCTTGCGTATCGGTATCCGGAAGGAGAATCTTCTTTTGATGTGGCTGCACGGGTCTTTCAGCTGCTGGATGAGATACAGGTAAAATATGCCGGTAAGACAATCCTGCTGGTATGCCATGGCGCGCTTGCCCGTGTTCTGCGTACTTATTTTGTCGATATGACAAATGAAGAGTTTGGCTCTTACATGACGGATAACTGCAAGTGTATTTTGTATGAAACAGATTGCCGTCATACGGACAACAACAGATATAAACTGATAGCGGATCAAAAAGAAAATCTGGAAGGGGAGAGTAAGATATGCTCAGAGGAAAAACGGTTCTTTTAGGTGTGACAGGTAGTATTGCTGCGTATAAGGCGGCGAATCTGGCCAGCCTTTTAAAGAAGCAGCATGCGGATGTACATGTAATCCTGACGAAGAATGGGCAGCAGTTTATCACCCCTGTGACTTTTGAAACGCTGACCGGAAATAAATGCCTTACAGATACGTTTGACCGGAATTTTCAGTTCAATGTGGAACATGTGGAGCTGGCAAAGCGTGCAGATCTTGTACTTGTGGCTCCTGCCAGTGCAAATACGGCTGCGAAGCTTGCGCACGGACTTGCGGATGATATGCTGACGACAACGCTTCTGGCCTGCACCTGCCCAAAACTGATTGCTCCGGCGATGAATACGCGGATGTACAGAAATCCGGTGACGCAGGATAATTTAAAGCTCCTGGAACATTATGGCTGGACTGTGATCGAGCCGGCTACCGGGCTTCTGGCCTGCGGTGATGAGGGTGCGGGAAAGTTTCCGGATGAGCATGTGATCGTGGAGTATGTGCTGAATGCGATCGCGCGGGAAAAAGACATGCAGGGGATGCAGGTTCTGGTAACGGCTGGTCCGACTATGGAAGCGTTGGATCCGGTACGTTTTTTGTCCAATCATTCGACAGGAAAAATGGGATATGCCCTGGCAAAAGTCTGCTGTCAGCGGGGAGCAAAAGTAACACTTGTTTCCGGAAAGACGCAGCTGCCTGCTCCGGTTGGAGTAGAAATGATTCCTGTGATTTCTGCGCAGGAGATGTTTGACGTGGTGACACAGCGTGCAAAGAAACAGGACGCCATCATCATGGCGGCTGCTGTCGCAGATTACCGTCCGGCATCCGTGTCAGAACAGAAGATTAAAAAGAGAGAGGATGACCTGAATCTGCCGCTTGCAAGGACGAAGGATATTCTTGCCTGTATTGGTGAATACAAACCGGAAGGACAGGTGCTCTGCGGTTTTGCGATGGAAACAGAGAATATGGTAAGCCATGCGAGGGAAAAGCTGGAACGAAAAAATCTGGATCTGATCGCAGCAAACAATGTGTGGACAAAGGGAGCGGGATTTGGCACCGATACGAATGTGATCACGTTGCTGACAAAGGACAAAGAGAAGGAATTGGAGCTAATGAGCAAAGAAGAGGCGGCGAGCAGAATTGTGGATGAAATCCTGGAAATCCGATCTGAAAAGCGCCGGGGAAGGAACGGACTGGCATGAAATGCTATGAAGCAGTATGGGAAATATTTAATCAATGCCCGAACAATCAGATGCGGGATGTGTTTATTGAAGAGATAGAACTGGATGATATTGAGGCTTTTTTAAAAACCAAATTCCGGGATAAGGATGTGTCCTGGGAAAAATCGATACAGCCGGATGGTACGATTGTTTATGATATTCTTGCTTCCGGAATACGCGAGAGATATTCTTTTACAGAAATATAGCATAGCATTCGTGGAAATGTATGTTCAGAAAGGCGCTGCTTACGCAGGCCTTTTTTTCGTGGCTTGGGAAAGTTTATTCTTTTTCTCATAAAACCTTCGAGGAAAGCGCATGATGCTTACAGGAAAAGTTTTTAAGGAAAGAATCATAAATCAGGGGAATAATAACTTTACTTAGTTTTTACATGAACAGGATTTTA
>JAJBVF010000459.1 GCA_020859965.1 Clostridiales bacterium | reverse complement strand
CAGTAGTTCTTATGATTATAGCTTTCTTCTGTCAGATACGTCAAGACAGTTTTTCATACATTTCTCTCATTTTTGATTGACTGGCAGGTATACACATCTGCCCTGTACCGCTCTTTCTTTGAGAGGTACAGGACCCTTTGCACAAGAATTATTCTGTTTCCGGCACTTCATCATCAGATACTGTTTGCTCAACGACCTCTGTTTCCGCCGCCTCTGCCTGAGCTGCTGCCGGCGTAATCACGATATTTTCGCCCGCCACCTCTGTCTTACGTTTCACGATATCTTCAATCTGAGCGCGCTGAGATTCGCTCAGCTTAGCCGCATTTACAACGACATCCGCCGTGTCATCTGAAATACTTACGACACAATCTGTATAACCGCTTGCCTCCAGCAAAAGTTCAGCCGCTGACTCTTTCTCCGCATTGAGCGTCAAAGTTGTCATCGCCGAGACTGCCTCCTGCTTCTGCTCATCCGTAAGATCCGAACTGTCTATCACTCCCTGCAGCTCTTCTTTACTTTTTGCACGTACCTGCTCCCGGTTCAGCTTTGCCGCGGAAAGGATATTGTCTGCCGTACCAACTCCGGTACTTGCCAGCACAGCCTCTCCCACGGATGCCTCCTGGGAAGCCAGTGTTTCATTCTGTGATGACGCGGATGTGTCGTCCGTGCCATCGCCGTCAAGGCTGACAATATCCGTATAGGTGTCCACATAGGTATCCTCTCCCACTTCATCCGTCAGCAATACCGTGTTCTCATCTGAGCTTACCGTATCCGCGCTCTCCTCCAGAATTCTTCCTGAGTAGTTCAGATAGCCGGCGATCGCGATCATGATTGCCAGTGTCGTAATGATAATCTGATTTTTCTTAAATAGCTTTTTCACCTGATCCTCCTTCTTGCTTATTCCATCTTCATTACTTTGATTTTATGCGCTTCTACCCCAAATAATGCCATCACGGCTTCTGTTATCTCTGCAGCCACAGTGGAATTCTTCGCTCCCTGTGCGATCACCAGCACACCCTGAATTTCCGGAGCCAGTTCTTCCGTCACAAAAGGGGTTTCATTCCCTGCGGAATCCTTCTCATAGATAGTACTCTCACTGCTTCCCGCCTGCATGGAGTAAGAGGACTCACTCTCCATCGCGCTTTCTTCTTTTGCCTCGGATTGCGCGGTATCCTTTTCTACCACCTTCCTTCCATCGGATTTCAATGTAATCATCACTTTCGTCTCTCCGATTCCATCCACCTGACTTAGTATCTGTTCCAGACGTGCCTCCAGTTCTGTCGTGAGATTCTCTGTTCCCGCTGCTTTTGCATTCGCTTCCACGACATCCGTTTCCTGTTCCTTTGATGTAAAATCCTGCAAAAACTCTGAATTTTCATTATCAGAAGGCCAGGTGATCACAACAAGTAATATTCCAAAAAGCAGAAGAATGATCCATGCGTCCTTTTTTCCATTTTTCATCCCTTCCAACCACTGTTTCATATTTCTGCCCCGCTTTTCACACCCTATCTCTGCTCAGTTATCACTATATCTGATTCCGGCAGCAAATATAGTCCGGCAATCTCCTTTTTTGCTTCAGCTATACCTGTCCCGCCATTTTCTCCATCTGATGCATCCAAAAAAACAGATAAAGAAGAAATGCTGTATCCATCTTCCCCAAACCGGATATCGACAGATGCCACCGTCAGGCCATACGCATCTGTGATCTCCAGAATCTGCCGTTTCAGCTCCTGTCGGCAGGCCTCCTGAATCTGTTCATTTTTCAGCTCCCTGAGTCCTTCCGCAGCACTCTCCAGATCGTAATATTCCTCTTTCAGAAATTCCAGTTGCAGCAGCCGATCCAGTTCTTCTCCACTTCCCAGAAGTTCCAGCACCGGACTGACCGCAAGCAGAAAAAAGAGCAGTCCCACATAAAACCGGACATACTTCGCAAAATGGTTTTCCGGTGCCAGATGTAAAAGGATGGTCAGGATACACAGGCTGACCGCAAGCGTCTTCATCCACTGCGCCATATCCTTTTAACCTCCTTTTACCGATGCAGTTATCATTGCCAGCGAAATCACAAATACAGCAAGCGAAGCAGACATTACGCGAAGCAGCAGCACGCTGCCCCTGGAAATGCTCTCGATTCCTTCCACCATACGCTTTTCACAGACCGGCTCGATCACGGCGCAGATCGCGCGAAACAGGAAAATGCAGGCTGTAAGTCTTACAAACGGAGACAGGCAGATAACCCCAAAGGCGAGAATCCCAGCCACGCCAACTGCGTTTTTCAGCACGATGGCAGATCCTGCCACTGTCTCAGCAGCCGCATTCAGCACGGATCCGATTCCCGGAATCACCGAGGCAACGCGGTTCAGAGTTGAATTTTTCAGCGAATCAACGGCCGGCGAGATGAGGCTCTGTACTGCCTGAAGCCCGATCACAACACCCAGTATTGTTTTGACAGACCACGAGATAGCAGTCTCCATCAACTGCGCAGTTCTGGCCAACCAATCCTGTGCTGAAAGCTGATTCAGCAAAAGCACAAGCATATAAAAATGAATCGCCGGTACAACAATTTTCAGAATAACCGTCTGCAGCAGACTGATTGCCAGTACCGTGACTTCATAAAAACCCAGCGCCGTAACTGTCCCGGCACTCAGCACAACTGTGATCACATACGATGGCATCAGAATCTTCATAAAAGTATTTAAAGCAATACAGGTATCCGATACCATTTCCGTCAGGGAAGAAAATGCATTCATCAGCAATGTTGAGAGCATCAGATACATCATGTAAAAACTGATATCTGAAATCTGATGGTTTTCAAACACACGCACAAAATTGGAAAATACCGCTGATGCCAGTGCTGTCAGCAGGATCTGCACCGCCAGCTTTCGCTGCTGTTTTATCTCTCCCAGAAACAGCTCTGAAATCGTATTCAGAAGCTCGTCCGGTTGAAGAGAAAAGTCTCCTGTCAGAAAATTTTTCACCGTATCCAAAAAAGAAAATTTTTCCGTTCCGGCCAGTTCCTTCAGACTCTCCTCGATTTCCGCAATCTCCAGATAAGACTCTGCTTCTTCCGGGAGAAAAAATCCTTCCGATTCAATCTCCGCTTCCGCCGCAGAAATGGATTGCTCCCGCTTACTCTCCGCTTCTGCCTTTGCAGAAATCGCCCCAAAAAGCAGGCAAAACAGGAAAGCCAGCAGTATCCGCGTAATCTGATTTCCGCTTTTTTGCACCCGATTTCCCCCATATATTCCCCGCAAGGGCAGACACAATCCAGTCCGGAGGTCTCACCGCAATCAATACGACCGCTCAATACAATCTTAAAC
>JAJBVF010000282.1 GCA_020859965.1 Clostridiales bacterium | reverse complement strand
CCGTTTTCTATATTTGTTGCATTTATCTGAAACATTTTTCAATGCATACGGATCTGTTTCTGTGTTTTTTCTATATATTTTCTTTGAAAATATTGTATTTTTGATGCATTTCAGACGGCAAATGGTATATAATCGTTTTATGCTATTGATCTGGCATTGCCGGAATTCGCATCTTAGCAGCAGTTAGCTATGACTACATGTTTTCTAAGTATTTCACTTAAGGGCAAAAAACGCGCAAGCCCTCAAAATAAGAAGGCTTACGCGTTTTTTCTGACCACGAATCTGACCACTTATTGACCATGTATTCTGCCATTCTGACCACTTTTTTTAATTAAAGCCGGGAAGCTTGTTGATCTGCTCTTTCTTAAAATCCATAGACGGATGGACGTAGCGCTGCATGGTGATTTTGACATCAGAATGTCCCAGCATTTCGCTGAGGGATTTAAAATCAATACCGTTCTCCACGCAGCGGGTGGCATACGTATGACGCAGGCAGTGGTAGGTATGATCCGGTATGTCCGCTCTCTTAAGAAGCCTTTTGAAGCGCATTCTGCATGCGCGCGGTTCCATAAAGGTTTCTTTTCCTGTCAATACATATAAGGGGTCGTCCAGACGGCGCTCTTTCAACCAGACAAACACCTTTGACGGAAGCGGCACTGTCCGAATGGAACACTCCGTCTTCGGGGTGGTGATGACCAGTTTCGTCTTAGCGCCGGAAGTTCCTTCGATATCCTGAATCCGTGAAACAGTTCTGCAGATCTTCATGGTTTCATTTTCAAAATCAAAGTCTTCCCACCGCAAACCACACGCTTCTCCGATCCGCGGTCCTCCGTACAGGGAAAGGATGACTCCGATGGAAAAAGGGGTATCTTCCTTGCGCACAATCGTTTCCAGCTTCTCCTGCTCCACTTTGGAGAGAACGCTGATCGGCGGCTGCCTGGCAGGTACGGAAGGACAGGAAGGTGCCATTTTTACCATTCTCCGCGCCTGCGCAAAGGAAAGAATCTGTTTTACAATCATCTTAAGATCCGACACGGTCTTGTTCGCAAGCGGTTTTCCATCTTTGATCCGGCCGGAATTCTTCCTCTCTGTCAGAAAATCTGCGATCCTTTCTGAAGTAAGCTCGTTCATGGAAGCAGTCCCCAGTCCAGGAATGACATGATTGTTCACCATGACCGTATAATAAGCAAAGGTCGATTCCTTCACGGACGCTTTCTTATTTTTCAGCCATTCCAGCGCGGCTTCCCGGACAGTCGGCCCATCCGCTTCCGTCTTCAAAAGGATCGCTTCCGGAAGCCCGCTGCGGGAACCTTCTTCTTCCGCAGAATGTGTCAGCAGAAAAATGGTCTTTTTCTTGCTGACTTCTTCGTAAGAGCTTCCATATAAATACTTGTAGTTTGTCCTTCTGCCAACCGGAAGGCCCTGTACGACTCTCGCTTCCCAGCGACCGTCAGCCCGCTGACGAATATTATCTCCACATCTTCCCATACACATTCCCCTCTCTCTTAAGCACGCATTACCGGAGGCTCATGATCATCCGAATTCTATTTTGCCTCATATCCTGAGCCCCTATTCTGCACAGGAAAGACAACAGTATCAGGATTATAATAATAAAAAAAATCTAAAAAACTTGACAAAACGCAATTGACAGAATCTCAATTCAGCAGTAGAATGACAACAGTAGGCAGAGAAGATGAGTTCACTCTCTCTGCAGAGCAATTTTGGTTCTATGGACTGTATGTCCGTAAGTGAAATACTTAAGGAATGTTTTTTTATGCTGACCGTTCCCTCCGGGAACGTTTTTTTATGTCCTTTTGTCCGAATCTCTCCTTATACCAATGCACTTTTCATCTACGCTTTTTATTTATAATTATTTATATTTGCATATTATCACATTGCGCATTCTGCGTCAAGATATGTTTGTTTTGCAATTGCAGATGGTTTTTTCTGAAGTATCATGATATACTGTTTACCAGATAGAGAAGTGGTATTTTATCGCGAGAACGGGGGTGCCGGGAGATGGCAAAAATCTTTAATGTAAATGGTCTGTGCAGACCGCAAAAGCATTATATGGTAAATCTTGAAAATCGTATGGAAGCAATCAAAAGAATGGTAGATGAAGGGGAATATTTTACAATCAACCGTGCACGGCAATACGGAAAGACAACCACCTTAAATGCGCTTGCTGACTATCTGCGCAGGGATTATCCGGTAATCAGTCTGGACTTTCAGACGATGGCAGCATTATCGTTTGAAAGTGAGCAGGCCTTTGTGGCAGCGTTTGCGGAGGAACTGCTGGATGCGGTTGACTCCTTTCCGGACGAGATTGAGGAAAGGCTGACTGCGTTCGTGGAAGGCACTGCGAGGATCAATTCCCTTCAGGCATTATTTAAAGTCATAAAATCCTGGTGCCAGACGCTGGACGTGATGCCGGTTCTGATGATTGACGAAGTGGATACGGCTACGAATAACCAGGTGTTTATCGACTTTCTGGCGCAGCTGCGTGCTTATTATCTCAGGCGTCCGGGTACAGCTACCTTTCAGTCTGTGATACTGGCAGGCGTATACGATGTCAGAAATATCAAAAGAAAAATCCGACCGGATGAAGAACATAAGACAAACTCTCCATGGAACATCGCAGCCAAATTTCGCGTGGACATGAGTTTTTCCGCGAATGAAATCAGTGAGATGCTCCGGGAATATGAGGCGGATTATCACACAGATATGGAGCGGGAAAAGATTGCACAGCTCATCTTTGACTATACTTCGGGATACCCGGTTCTTGTTTCCGGGCTTTGTAAATTGCTGGATGAAGAAATTGCGGGAACTGCGGCTTTTCCGGACAAAAGCTCAGCATGGACGGCAGAAGGCGTGAGCGAAGCAGTAAAGGCTATGCTTACCGAACAGAATGCCCTGTTTGAGTCTCTTTGGGACAAACTGAATCAGTATCCTGAAATGAGAGATCGTATCTATGATCTTTTATTCCGGGGAGAACCGATACCATTTAATATAGATGATCCGGTCACGAATTTGCTCCATATGTTTGGTTTTGTCAAAAACGAAAGGGGCACAATGCAGATCGCAAACCGGATTTTTGAAGTGCGGCTTTATAACTATTTCCTGATGACGGCAGAAGCTTCAAAAACGGAGATCTTCCGGCTGGGATCTGATGAAAAAAATCAGTTTATATCAAACGGTCATTTGGACGTAGAGCATTTGCTGGAAAAATTTGTCGAATACTTTGACGATATATACGGAGATCAGGATCAGAAATTTATAGAGGAGGATGGGCGCAGCTACTTTATGCTGTTTATGAAG
>JAJBVF010000514.1 GCA_020859965.1 Clostridiales bacterium | reverse complement strand
TAATAGAGCTGCCTGGATCCGGGCAGGATCAGGAAAGGAAAACTATGGTCAGAACATTTTTGATACACTATGGAGAAATAGCGATCAAGGGCAAGAACCGCCATCTGTTTGAGGAGGCACTGGTAAAACAGATTCGCCATGCCCTCTCAAAAGTAGACGGGGAGTTTTCCGTGATGCGGGAGCAGGGACGGATTTATATCGACTGCGAGAGTGATTATGATTACGAAGAGACCGTGGAAGCCCTGCAGCGTGTATTTGGAATTGTCGGTATCTGTCCGGTAATGAAGGTCGAAGATCAGGGGCTGGAAGCGCTTGGAAAGGATGTGGTTCGATTCCTGGAGCAGGTGTATGACAGCCATGATCAGACATTCAAGGTCTTGACGCGCCGTGCGAAAAAAAGCTATCCGATCGATTCCATGGAGGTCAACAGCGAGTTGGGCGGACAGATCCTGGATGCGTTCCCCGAAATGCGTGTGGATGTTCATGATCCCAAGCTGCTGCTGCATGTAGAGATCCGGGAGAAGATTTATATTTACTCGAAGATTATTCCGGGACCCGGCGGCATGCCGGTCGGCACAAGCGGACGGGCAATACTGCTTTTATCAGGAGGAATCGACAGCCCTGTCGCTGGGTATATGATCGGTAAACGAGGCGTTGTGATTGATGCTGTTTATTTTCACGCGCCGCCTTACACCAGCGAACGGGCAAAGCAAAAGGTAGTCGATCTGGCAAAGCTGGTGGCGAGATATACCGGCCCGATCCGCCTGCACGTTGTAAATTTTACGGATATTCAGCTTTATATTTACGAGAAATGCCCGCATGACGAACTGACCATCATCATGAGGCGCTATATGATGCTGATCGCGGAGCGCTTTGCCGAAATGGACGGTTCTATGGGACTGATTACAGGCGAGAGCATCGGGCAGGTGGCCAGCCAGACCATGCAGAGCCTGGCTGTGACCAATGAGGTATGTAAGCTGCCGGTATTTCGGCCATTGATCGGATTTGATAAGCAGGAGATCGTCGAAGTGGCGAAAAAAATCGATACCTTTGAAACATCCATCCTGCCTTTTGAGGATTGCTGCACGATTTTCGTGGCAAAGCATCCGGTGACCAAACCAAATCTGAACGCGATCCGGCGCTCCGAATTGAAGCTGCGGGAAAAAATCGATGAGATGGTGGAGACTGCGGTAGAGAGTGCGGAGGCGATCCGCGTCGAGTAGAAGGATGATCGGATAGGGGGAGCGTTCTTCTTCCCTATCCGCCCGCGCGAGCCGGATGCAGCTTCAACTGCAAAATTCCTATCCCGGCTCTGCGCATAAAAAACGAACGGCTTCGTCCATATTGGGCGAAGCCATCGGATACAAATACTTCAATATTTACTGAATGATGTAAGCGTCAAGCACGGTCAGAATCTCGTCGATATTATCCTCTGCATGGATATTCAGATCGATCGGCTTTGAGAGATCCAGACTGAAGATTCCGATAATGGACTTCGCATCAATAACATAGCGGCCGGATACGAGATCGAAGTCGTTATCGAACTTTGTGATGTCATTTACAAAGGATTTTACTTTATCAATTGAATTCAAAGAAATCTGTACTGTTTTCATAATGTCACCCCTCTTTTTAGAATGTGTCTTGAACTGTAATCCTTTCTTATCTTACTGTCTGGTGCAGGAAAAGTCAAGAATAAATCGGGTAAAGTTCTCGCTGAATCTTTGTAAAAAATGACGGCTTTTTCATGGGCAGACAGGAAGATGGGCGGGCATTAAGCTGTAATAGTTCAGAATCTGCCCGGGAAGCGGGAAGTCTCTGACCGCTTTCAGAAAAAATGAAACGGATGCAATATGCCAAAGAACGGATAGGAGAGAGTAATCAATGGGCAAGAAAGCTGCACTTCATAATCTCGGATGCAAGGTCAATGCGTATGAGACGGAAGCGATGCGTCAGCTTCTGGAGGAGGCTGGGTATGAGATCGTACCGTTTGAACTGGGAGCTGATGTATATGTGATCAATACCTGTACGGTGACGAACATCGCAGATCGCAAATCACGTCAGATGCTGCACAAAGCCAGGAAAATGAATCCGGAGGCGATCGTGGTGGCGGCAGGCTGCTATGTACAGACGGCACAATCATCGGTCGGAGAGGATGATACGGTCGATATTATCCTGGGAAATAATAAGAAGAATGAATTAATTGAAGCGCTGCGCCTGTTTGAACAGACCAGACACAGTGAATGGCTGCAGGATGCGGCAGCGGATTGCGGTGAAAAAGCGGATATCGGAGGAAAAATAGAAATAAATCGCACAAAGGAATATGAAGCCCTGTCGATCACAAGGACGGAAGAGCATACGCGTGCTTACATCAAAGTGCAGGATGGCTGCAATCAGTTCTGCACTTACTGCATTATTCCTTATGCGCGCGGCCGTGTCAGAAGCCGCAGAATGGAAGAGGTTCTGCAGGAGGTGAAACTGCTCGCTGAAAATGGCTGCAGGGAAGTGGTTCTGACCGGTATTCATCTGAGCTCTTACGGGAGTGACCTGGGGACTTCTCTCCTTTCACTGATACAGGCAGTGCATGGAATTCCGGGGATTGCCCGCATTCGTCTGGGGTCGCTGGAACCGGGAATTATTACAGAAGAATTTGCCAAAGCATTGCACAGCCTGCCAAAGGTATGCCCTCATTTTCATCTTTCGCTTCAGAGTGGCTGTACTTCTGTCCTGAAGCGTATGAACCGCCGCTATACGGCCGAAGAATTTGAAGAAAAATGTAAGATACTGCGGGAAATCTTTGACCGTCCGGCGATTACTACGGATGTGATTGCAGGATTTCCTGGAGAGACGCCGGAAGAATTCGAAGAGACGAGAAAATTTTTACAGAGAATCCAACTGTATGAGACGCATATCTTCAAATATTCCAGGCGACATGGAACGCGTGCCGCCGCAATGCCGGATCAGATCCCCGAACAGGAAAAGACAGTCCGCAGCAATAGCCTGATCGCGCTTGGCGAGGCAAACCGGAATCTGTTTGAGCAGGAACATGCGGGGGATCTTGCAGCGGTGTTGTTTGAGGAAAAAACTCTGATAGATGGAGTGGAATATTTTGTTGGTTATACGAAGGAATATATTCGCGCAGCGATTCCGGCTACAGAAGATTTTTCCAATCGGATCCTGGAAGGCACGCTGGGAAGGCAGGTATCTTTGCATATCTTTTTACTTGAACAACAGGAGCAGGCGTAGGAATTGTCTGGCTGTATCAGATTCCGGGTCAGTGTGAACTGCATTGTGTGCCGCAGGGAACGTATGATTTTGTTTTGAAAGGGATTGAATTATTTGGAAACATATATT